>JBJTKE010000393.1:0-1423 GCA_046096285.1 Chloroflexota bacterium | reverse complement strand
GACGGACCCTCCGGGCCGCGCTCGCCCGCGCCCCGCTGGCCCGCGCCCTGCCCCGAGCCCGGGCTGCCGCCCTGCTGTCCCGACCCCTCGCCGCTGGTTCCGCTGGCGGCCTGACCCTCGCCCGGTTGGCCTCCGCCCGCGGCCCCCGGCTGCCCCGCCGCGCCCGACTGCGCCGCCGCCTGCCGGGCCGCCGCCGCCTCCTGCATCCGCCGCTGGAGCGCGGCGGTGCCGGCGGGGTCGCGCCGCTGGGCATCCTGCATCTGCTCGGCCAGTTCAGCCTGCGGCGCCACCTGCGCACCCGCGGTCTCCACCGCCTCGGCCAGCGCCCGAAGCCCTTCCTGCGCCGGTTTGCCGCCCTCCCGCAGGCCGCCCGCCGCCTCCTGCGAGGCGGGCTTCAGGACGCTCTGCCCGTCGCTCATCGACGACGCGGCCACGTCGAGGTCCCGCGAGAGATCCCCGCGCGACCCCTCGGAAAGCTGCGGCGCATCCGGGGCCAGCATCCGCAGTTCGTCGGCGGCGCGCTCGTAATCGCCCCGGGTGATTGCATCGGCGGCCTGCCGCGTCACGGCGTGATCGGCCAGCGCCGACGCGAGCGCCTGCAGGTCCTGCCGGGCCTGGTTGGAGCGCTCCGCCCGCGCCATCACCTCCTCGACCGAGGGACCATCGGCGCCGGCCTCCGCGCCCGGCCCGGCGGCATCCGGCTCGGGCGGCATCCCGGCGGCGGCCACGAATCGCGGCACGAACCCCTGGCCGAGATCGGGCGGCGGGCCGCCCACCCCGCGCAGGCTGGCCAAAGCCGCCAGCGCCAGCGCCCAGAACACCACCAGCACGATCTCCCGCACCGGAGGCCGCACCGCCAGCAGCGGGTCCCGCCGGACCGCCTCGATGGTGTTGGCCCCATCGGCCATCTGCAGGTAGGGCACGGCGGCGCGCTCGCCCGTGGCGGGCACCGCCCGGCCGAGCCCCTCGACCGAGGTCGCGAGCCGGTCCTGCAGGCCCCAGGTGCGGTCCAGCATCGCCGCCGTCCGCGCCCGCGAGGGCTTCGACAGTGCGCCAGCCGCCACGCCGAGCGCCGCCCCGGCCGCCATCGCGCCGAGCGTCAGCCGAACATCCAGCGGCGGCCCCCCGGCCAGCAGGGACCACGCCATCCACGCGCACGCGCCGAGCAGCGCCAGCCACGCCCCGCGGAAAGCGCCGTGCATCATCGCCCGCAGCCAGAGCCGGGTGCGGACGCCATCGAGCCCGGAGAGGAAGACCTTGCCGGCCAGCCCGATCTCGGCGGGAGCGGGGGGCTCCGGCCCGGGCAGATCGGGCGGGGGCATCTCGGACCAGAGCCAGAACGGGGCAGTCAGCGCCCGCCAGCTGCGGGTCGCGCCATCCCGCCCGCTCGCCGAACGGCGGCTGGCAGAGGCGGGGGCAGGGG
>JBJTKE010000392.1:0-18495 GCA_046096285.1 Chloroflexota bacterium | reverse complement strand
GCGCTCCTTTCCGGCCCGGCGCGGGCCGCCCGATGTGGCTGCCCGGGTCCGCTCGCGAGGTCATCTTGGCCCCCGTGCTCCCGGGCCGCACGGCGGCGCGTTGCCCGGATGCACGATCCGTGCGAACGGCGCGGCATTCGCCGGCGCGCGGCGACGGAGGCCGCGCGGGCGCCCCGCCAGCGCGATGCCGCGGCTCTCGCGCGCCGCGGCGAGGAGGTCCGGTCCATGCCCTGCGCTCGCCCCCCGGTCCGCGCCACCGCTACCGCCACCACCAACGCCACCGTCACGACAACAGCCACGCCGTGCGCCGGCGCCGCCTCCGGCACGACGCTGCCGGCGGAGTTCGCGGCGGGCGGCACGGGGGCGTTTCCCCCGGTGCGTCTCTACCGGCACGCCTGCGGAGGGCGCGGGGGCGGCCGCTGCGTGGCAGCCTGCCCGGCCGGGATGCTCGCGATCAGCGGCGGCCTCGAGGGGCCGGCGGGCGGCCCGGCCTACCGGCTCGATGCCGCGTCGTGGGCGGTCACGCTGCCCGCGGAGGCGGCGGCCCGCCCGGTCATCCTGTGGGTGATGTGCCTCGGGGAGGAGGGGGTCAGCCGCCGCCGATCGGACGCATGAAGGTCACCTCCGCGCCATCGGCGAGGACGGTTTCCTTCGGCATCAGGTGGCCGCCGACGAAGGGGCGCGCCTGCTGGAGCACCGCGGCGGTGCGGGTGCCCGGCTTTTCGAGCGCGGCGCGGAGGTCGGCGACCGTCGCGCCGTCGGGGAGCGTAACCTCCTGGCGCTTCTTGCCGACCATGTCGCCGATGATGCCGTGGTAGGTGACGATGACCTTCATGGCGTGCGCGCCTCCGTAGGTGGGGTCAGGGGTCAGTCGAGCGGCTTCAGGCCGGCCACGATCTCGCGCCGCCGCGGCTCGAGGAAGGGGGGCAGCACCACCTTCTCGCCGAGCGTCGCCTCGGGCTCGTCCACGCCGAAGCCGGGGCCGTCCGAGGAGATCTCGAACAGGATGCCGTTCGGCTCGCGGAAGTAGAGCGCGCGGAACCAGAAGCGGTCCACCGGGCCGCTGTTCGGGATGCCGAGGCGGTTGAGATGCTCGATCCAGCCGTCGAACTCCTCGTCCCGCGAGCGGAAGGCGACGTGGTGCACGCCGCCCGCCCCGGAGCGGGCCGGGGGCAGGTCCGGGCGCACGGCGAGATGGAGTTCCGCGCCGGGGCCGCCGGGACCCATCTGGTACACGTGGATCGCGACGCGCGGGTCATCCGGGTCGGGGTAGGACCCCGCCGGGCGCATGCCGAGGGCGCGGGTCAGCACCGGGTCGGTCGGGCGCAAGTCGGGCACCGAGAGTTCGATCGGGCCGAGGCCGCGGATCTGAAGGCCGGCCGGAACCGGGCTGCGCTCCCACGGGAAGGCGTCGCCGGCGCCGCCGTCGTCCACCAGCGAGAGGCGTTGCCCCTCGGGATCCTCGAAATCGAGGGCGAGGCGGCCGTTACGCTCGACGGCGGCCTGTCCCGCCGCGAAGCCGAGGCCGCGCAGACGGTCCGCCCACCAGGCGAGGGCGTCGCCGCCGTTCACCCGCAGACTGGTGCGGCTGATCTCGTGGTTGCCGCGGCGGTTGGGGGGCACCGGCCAGTCGAAGAAGGTGAGGTCGCTGCCGGGAGAGCCCTTGGCGTCGGCGTAAAACAGATGGTAGGCGGAGACGTCGTCCTGGTTGACGCTGCGCTTGACCAGTCGCATCCCGAGCGGGCCGGTGTAGAAGCGGTGGTTGCCGCGGATGTCCGCCGAGACGGCGGTGAGGTGGTGGATGCCGAGTAAATCCATGAACCGTGCTCCCGGGCTCCGGATGGCGGGACGGACGACGTTGGGTTACGATTGGTTAGCGACTATAGTGCGTCGCGGGTTAATCGTCCAACCGCCTGCGCCGGGTGAGCAACCAGCCATGAGCGAGGCCGCCAGCCACGGGGCCGTCTGCCCCTACTACCACCAGGCCGCGGAACTGATCGGCCGCCGCTGGACCGGCGCCGTGCTCCGCTCGCTCGCCGACGGCGCGTGCCGGTTCGGCGAGATCACCGAGCGGGTGCCCGGCATCTCCGACCGCATGTTGTCGGAGCGCCTGAAGGAACTCGAGGCCGAGGGACTCGTCACCCGCGAGGTCTTCGCCGAGCATCCGGTCCGCATCGAGTACCGCCTGACCGAAAAGGGCCGCGATCTCGATACGGTGATGGCGGCCATCGCCGGGTGGGCGCACCGCTGGCTAACGCCCCGGTAGCACCGCCGCCGGCCGCGGGCTACGGGTGGACCAGCAGCAGCGGCCCGGTCACCCGCGCGATCAGCCGCGCGCCGACGCTCTCCGACCAGAACGCATCGAACCCGGCGATCCCGTGGGTGGCCAGCGCGAAGACGCCGCCCGGCGTGCGCGCCGCCGCCCCGGCGATCTCCTTCGCCGGGTCGCCGCGCAGCACCTCGCCGCGGACGGCCACGCCTGCCTCGCGCAGCCCGGCGCACAGCCCGCGCAGGTAGGAGACCGCCGCCTGCTCCTCGAGATCGAGGGCGGCCGCGGCGGCCGAGGGCACGAAGAAGGCGGCCGTCGCCTCCCGGCTGTCCAGGCTGCCCAGCGTGGGCACCGCCACCACCAGCCGCAGCGGCGTCTCCAGTGCCCGGGCGAGGGCGAGCGCCGGGCCCAGCGCGGCCTCGCCGTGCTCGTGGCCATCGAGCGCGACCAGCACGCCGTCCGGGGCGAACGGCGCGGCCGCGCCTCCCGCCTCGGGCCGGATCAGCAGCACCGGGGGCGCCGCCCGCCGGATCACCTGCTGCGCGATGGTCCCGGTCAGCCAGCCGCGGGCATTTCCCTCGCCGTGGGCGCAGAGGACGATGAGGTCGGTCCCGAACTCGGCGGCGTGGGCGGCGATGCTGGCCGCGACGTCGCCCTCGGGGTTGGGGTGCACGTGGGTGTCCACCTCCGCCGGCGCGGGGAAACGGCGGGCCACCCCGGCGAGATAGGCCTCGGCGCGGTCCGGGTCGGTGAGGTGGGCGTCGCCGTGGATGGTGGCCGGTGCGCCGCGTTCGAGCACGTGGAGCAGGGTCACCCGCGAGGGCAGCGCGGCGGCCAGCCGCAGGGCCGCCGGCAGCGCGGCCTCCGCCAGCGAGGAACCGTCCAGCGGCACGAGCAGCCTGCGCATCGCGGCGGCGGCCGGCGGGCGGCGCTCCGGGAGGTTGGGGGAATCGGGCGGTGTGGACATTTCGGCCTCCGGCGGCGACGGGCGCCGTTCCTCGCTGCTCGCTGCTCGCTGCTCGCCGCTAGCCGGCGAAGGTCTGGTAGAGGAGGAACAGGTTCAGGGAGACGATGACCGCGGCCGCGGCGATGGCGGCGGCGGAGGTGAGGCGGTGGTTGGCGAGGTCGCCCATGAAGGAGCGGTCGCGGGTGAACATGACCAGCGGGATCAGCGCGAAGGGGATGCCGAAGGAGAGCACGACCTGGCTGATGACGAGGGCCCAGGTGGGATTGACGCCGAGGGCGATGACCGCGAGCGCGGGCAACATGGTGATCAGGCGGCGCAGCCAGACCGGCATGTGCCAGTCGAGGAAGCCCTCCATGATGACCTGCCCGGCCATCGTGCCGACCGCCGAGGAGGAGAGGCCGGAGGCCAGCAGCGAGAGCGCGAAGACGAGGCTGGCCGCGCCGCCGAGCAACGGGGTCAGCGTCAGGTAGGCCTCGGAGATGAGGTCGTCGGTGCGGGCGCCCGCGCCGGTGGCCCAGAAGGTGGCGGCGGCCATCATCAGCATCGAGGCGTTGATCAGGCCGGCGATGCCCATCGCGATGGCGATGTCGATCTGCTCGAAGCGGAACAGGCGGCGGCGCTGCTCGGGGGTCCAGGCGGCGATGCGGTTCTGGGTGAGCGCCGAGTGGAGGTAGATGGCGTGCGGCATGACCGTCGCGCCGAGGATGCCCGCGGCCAGCAGCACGCTGCCGGTTCCGTCGAAGCGCGGGTTGAGGATGGATTGGGCGGCGAGGCCGAAGTCCGGCTTGCCGAGCAGGGTCTCGATCACGTAGCAGGCCGCGATGATCGCCACGAACACGCCGATCACGGCTTCGAGCGGGCGGAAGCCGTACCGCTGGAGGGCGAGGATGGCGAAGGTGGCGATGCCGGTCAGGATGCCCGCCTGCAGCAGGGGCATCCCGAACAGCAGGTTGAGCGCGATGGCCGCTCCGAGGAACTCGGCGAGGTCGGTCGCCATCGCCACCAGTTCGGCGATCACCCAGAGCGCCCAGGTGACCGGCCGCGGGAAGCGCTGCCGGATCGCCCGCGGCAGGCTCATGCCGGTGGCGATGCCGAGTTTGGCGGAGAGGGTCTGGATCAGCATGGCCATCAGGTTCGAGGCCACGACCACCCAGACCAGCAGGTAGCCGTAGTCCGCGCCAGCCTGCAGGTTGGTGGCGAAGTTGCCGGGGTCCATGTAGGCGATGGAGGCGATGAACGCCGGCCCGAGGAAGGGCAGCAGGCGGGCCAGCGGGTTCCGGCCGGCCGTGACCGTGGTCACGTCGGGGATTCCCGGGCTCTCGGCGGCGGCCTGCGCCGCGGCACGTGGGTCGTTCATTGCGGGGTCGCCTCGCGGCGCCGGGCGCGCCGTGCCGTGCATTCTAGGGGCATCCGGCGGCGGGCGCGGCGGCGGCGCGCCGGCAGTAGCTCGCGCCCGCGCGGACCGGGCGCCGGTCGGTCATGATGCCGCCGCCACGCGGCCCCCCGGACGGGCGGGCGGAGGGCGGCAACAACCACGGGAGCTGAGGCAATGGCGACGGCGATGAACGAGAACGAGGCCGGCATGGCCGCGGAGTTGACCGGGGCCGCGCTGGCGGCGGGGAGCATCGCCCCGCCGTTCGCGCTGAAGACCGACCCGAACGCCAGCATCTCCCTGGCCGACCTGCGCGGCGCCCCCGCGCTGGTGATGTTCTATCCCGGCGACTGGACCCCCGTCTGCAACGACCAGTTGATCGAGGTTTCCCGCCGCCTGCCGGAAATCGCGGCCCGCGGGGCGAAGGCCGTCGCCATCTCGGTGGACAGCGAGTGGAGCCACGCCGCCTTCGCGGAGGCGCGCGGGCTGGCCATCCCGCTGCTGGCCGACTTCCATCCCAAGGGGGCCGTCAGCAAGGCATGGGGCGTCTGGAGCGAGGAATGGGGCCACAGCGAGCGGGCGCTCTTCCTGCTCGACGCGGACGGCATCGTCCGCTGGCGCACCGTGGTTCCCCCGTGGGTGAACCCCGGGCTGGACGAGGCGTTCGCCGCCCTCGACGCCCTGGCGGCCGCCGCCCGCTGACCCCCGCCGCGATCCGGGGTTCCCGCGGGGTCGGGCCGCGCCCCCGACGCGCGGGGGTATGCTCCCCGCATCCGGCCCCGTGCGCCGGAGCGGAGGGCACATGCGCGCATTCCTGCGGGGACTGGGCTCGGCCGCGCGGCTCGTGGTCCTGGCGGCCGTCCTGGTCTGGAGCGTCTTCCCGTTCTGGTGGGCGGCCACCTATGCCCTGAAGCCGCCAGCCAACCTGTTCGACGCGACCGTGCTCCCGTTCCTGCAGTTCCAGCCGACCGCGGAGCATTGGCGCGCCGAGATGGAGAACCTGTTCACCTCCGACGGCCTCGGCCATGCGCTGATCACCGGGACCGAGGTCGCGCTGGGCGTTGTTGCGGTCTGCCTGCTGCTCGGGCTGTCGGCGGCGGCGGGCCTGGTGCGGATGCGGCGCGGCGACGGCCCGGTCAATGGCCTGCTCGGGTTCCTGGTGCTGCCGCGGCTGCTGCTGCCCATCGTGCTGGCGATCCCGTTCTTCCTGCTGGGCCGCGCGCTCGGGTTGCACGATACCCGGACCTGGCTGGTGATGAACCAGTCGGTGCTGGCGCTGCCCTTCGCGGTGGTCATCCTGCAGGAGGCGGCGCGGGCGGCCCCGGCGGAGATCTTCGATGCCGCCCAGCTCGACGGCGCGTCCTGGCTGCGGATTGCGTTCGGCATCCTGCCGCCGCTGATCGCCCCGGCGATCGTGGCGGCCGCCGCCATCGCCTTCTCGACCAGCTGGAACGAATACCTGTTCGCCATGATGAACCACGCCCGGAACGCCCTCACCCCGCCAGTCGCGATCATGTTGCTGGACGACCGCGACGGCATCCCCTTCGCCCATGTCGGGAGCCATCTCACGCTGGTGTTGCTGCCGCCGCTGCTGCTGACCATCGTGGCCCAGCGGTTCATCGTGCGCGGCATCGCCGCCGGGGCGCTCCAGGGAACCTGAGACGCGGCTCGCGCCAGCGCCAGGGACGTATCAGGCGGCGCGCTTCCCCGCTCTGCCGGGGTGACGGGGTCATGCCCCCGGGGATTGGCTCATCCGGGGGATGGCAGCGAAACCTGCGGGCCGTACCATCCGGCAGGCGAGGCCTGGACGGGCGGCCGTCCCGGGCGAGAGGAGCGGAACATCATGGAAACGCGACGCGCACTCCTGAAGCGGACGACGGCCATCGCGGCCGCGCTGGCGCTGGCTGGCGGAGCCGGCGTCGTCGCCTTCGACGCCGAGGCGAAGAAGGGCGGCAAGGGCAACGGCAAGGGCAAGGGGAAGGGCAACAAGGGCAAGGACAAGCCGGCCCCGAAGCCGCCGACGCCGGTCGATCCCGACCCGGACCGCGACGGCCTGACCACCGCCACCGAGCGGAGCATCGGCTACAACCCCAACAGCGCCGACTCCGACGGCGACGGCACCCGCGACGGCGATGAGGACGTCGACACCGACGGCGCCGACAACTCCGACGAGGCCGCCTTCGGCACCGGCATCAACGACGACGACACCGACAACGACGGCGTCGAGGACGGCGACGAGGACCGGGACGGCGACCAGGTCGACAACGAGGACGAGGACGACGTCTCCGGCGCCGCCAACGCCTGCACCGCCGCCGCCGAGGACGAGTCCGACGAGGACTCCGATGGCGACGACGTGGACGACGAGGACGAGAACGAGAACGGCACCTCCGCCGACGATGCCGACAGCGACAACGACGGCGTCGAGGACGGCATGGAGGATTCCGACTTTGACGGCGTCGACGACGGCGACTCCGACGACAGCGACGAGGACGACGACTGCGACGGCCTCGACGACCTCGACGATGCGGACGACGACAACGACGGCGTCGACGACTCGCAGGACGAAACCGACGGCAACGACGACGGCGGCGACGGCGGCGACGAGAACGACGAGGACGAGGAGGACTAGTCGTTCTGCTGCCTGAACCTGGATATGTACGAACCGCGCGCCGGTAATCCCGGCGCGCGGTTTCGGTTGAGACCAACCGGGGGGTTCCGGTAGGCAGCAGGGGAACCCGGTTCAGTCCGGCGGAGGACCGGTCCCGGCGGCGCGTCCCGCCGCGGCATTCCGGCGGCCAGCCGGTAGAAGCGCCAGAACGGGTTATCGACCGGCAGTTCCGCGACTGCGGCGAACCCGGCCTCCGCACAGTAGCGCCGCATGGTTCCCGGACGCATCACCGCACCGGTCTGCCGCGAGTCCTTCCCCACCATGCCGACCGGAAGGCAATGCAGGATGCTGAACGCATAGAGCAACCGCTCCGTCTCGTCGCCCGGAGCTTCGAACCGTTCGGCGGCGCGCTCATCAGCCACCAGCGCCGTGCCTCCCGCTCCCACCAGCCGGCGCATGGACCGCAACGCCGCCACCGGATTCGCCATGTCATGAATGCATTCGAAGGCGCAGACGAGGTCGAACGCCCCGGCGAGAGCAGGGTCGCCAGCGTCGCGCTGGTGAAAGGCGACCCGGTCGGTGACGCCCGCCGCCTCGGCATTGGCCCGGGCGTCCCGAACCGAGGCTTCATCGAGATCGAAGCCCTCCACCAGGACGTTGGGGCAGGCGAGGGCGAGGGCGATGCTCGACCACCCGGAGCCGCAGCCGATGTCGGCCACCCGCGCCGGGGGGTCGGCGAGCAACCGGGCGTGAACATCCGGCATCGCCGGCAGCCAGTCGCTGCCGAGGGAATGGATGAACATGGGGCGGTTGGCCTCGGCGATGCCCTCGCGGACATCCGCGCCGTATGCCTCGTACGGGACGCCCTCCCCGGTGCGAAACGCCTCCAGCACCGCCGGCAACGCGTGGCCCATGCCGACCATCAGTCGCGTCCACGGGGAGATCGACGCGGGATGGCCGGGGCTGGCGA
Source organism: Chloroflexota bacterium (assembly GCA_046096285.1). Lineage (GTDB taxonomy): Bacteria > Chloroflexota > Chloroflexia > Thermomicrobiales > UBA6265 > CADCWF01. The sequence goes on along the minus strand of JBJTKE010000392.1, from coordinate 10,309 downwards.
GAGCCTCGGCGTGTCCGGAGGGCAGGCGGAAGGACCGGGTGGCGGGATCGTCGTCGGCGCTCGCATCGAGAATGCCGGTGACGGCCTGATGTTCCAGCCATTCACGGGCGTACCGTTCGGCGGTTCCGGTTTGCCTGGCGAGATCGCGGCTCGTGACGGGCGCGCCGTTGGCGAGGGTCCGATAGTAGCCGAGACGATCCCCAACATAGATGGAATAGATATCGCCCATGGCCGCAAGCGCGGTGAATATCCGTTCGGCGAGGGCGTCCGGGGTCGCTGAGTCGGGATTGCCGGGAGCGTCGGGGAACATGGCGATTTCTCCGTCGGATAACGCTCGTCGCCGCGGGCGGGCGCCTGGCGCCTTCCAGATAGCAGAGCTTCATGGGCGGTTCGTGAAATCCTCTGGCCAGCCCCCGGTCACCGCCGGCGCCCGCCGGGGCGACTCGTCCGGGTCATGGGGCGGGCACGGCGGCCTTGACAGGTCAATTGGCCTCCTCTACGATCCAGTTCTCGACTGGTAACGTTTCCGGCAACGTTTCCGGGAACGCCGCCCCGTGGAGGGCCGCCCGTGACGCGCACCGCCGCGCGCCCCACCATCACCGACGTGGCCCGCGCCGCCGGGGTTTCGGTGTCCACCGTGTCCCGCGTCATCAACGGCAAGGGCGAGGTCTCCCGGCAGGCCGCCGATGCCGTGCGCCGGGCGATGGCCGAGGTCGGCTTCACCGCCAGCCCGGTCGCCCGCTCGCTGGTGGGCGCGCAGACCCGGCTGATCGGCCTGCAGGCCCGCAACCTCGGCGACGACTACGTCTCCACCATCCTCCGCGGCGTCACCCGCGCCGCCGAGGACGCCGGCTACGGCCTGCTCCTGTTCGGCGGCTCCGCCGACGCCGGCAACCCCGCCGCCGATCTCGTCCGCACCATGCCCGACGGCCTGCTGGTCATCTCCCCGGTGCTCGACGAGGAACCCGCCGCGGCAAGCGCCGGGGTCATGGCGGCGAACCGCGCCGGGGCCGGCGAGGCCGTGCGCGCCCTCGTCGCCCTCGGCCACCGCCGGATCGCGATGATCGCCGGCACGCCGGAGTTCACCAGCAGCCGCGACCGCCTCGCCGGCTACCGCGACGCCCTCGCGGAGGCAGGCATCCCGTGGGACGACGATCTCGTCGCCCCCGGCTGCAACGACCGCGATTCCGGCCTCGTCGCCGCCCGCCGCCTGCTGGACCTGCCGGACCGCCCGACCGCCATCTTCGCCAGCAACGACCTCGAGGCGGTCGGGGCGCTCACCGCCGCCCGCGAGCGCGCGATCCCGGTGCCGGAGGCGCTCTCGGTGATCGGCTTCGACGACTCCCCGGCGGCGCTGCACACCGCGCCGCCGCTCGCCACCGTTCACCAACCGCTGGCCGAGATGGGCCGGCGCGCGGTCGCCATGCTCGTGGACTGGATCGCGGGGAATCCCCCCGCCGAGCCGCTCCTCGTGCTGCCGACCCACCTGGTGATGCGGGAATCGGCCGGCCCCGCGCCGGTTCACGCCGGCGCAGCCGATGCGCCGGCCTTGCGTTGGCAGTGACGCGGCCGGGTTGGCCGGCCGCGCCTGAGGGTCCCGCGGGCATCGCGGTCGATGCCGCGACGCAGATCGAGTCCGGAGGAGGACGCGACATGACGGAGAACGCCGTGGATACCAGGGAACGGGCCCGCCGCTCGATGCTCACGCGCCGACGCTTCACCGGCGGAGCGCTGGCCTCGGCCGCCGCCCTCGCCGGGCTGCGCTGGGACAGCCTGCCGGCCGCCGCGCAGGACGCCATCGCCGGCGACATCGAGTTCTGGTACCTGGCCGGGGCCGGGTTCCAGCCCGAGGTGTTCAAGGACTCGGTGGCCCGCCTCGAGGCAGCGCATCCCGAGGTCAAGGTCTCCATCCAGGAACTGCAGAACGATCCCTTCAAGACCAAGCTCGCCGTGGCGATGGGCAGCGATTCCCCGCCCGACGTCTGGCACACCTGGGGCGGCGGCGTGCTCCAGGAGTACGTCAAGGCCGGCGCGGTCAAGGACCTCACCCCGGATCTGGCGATGGACGGCTGGGGCGACTCCTTCGCGCCCGCCGCGCTCGGCCTGATGCAGGCCGACGGCAAGACCTGGGGCGTTCCCCTGAACGTCTCCGGCGTCTTTTTCTATTACAACACCGAGTTGTTCGAGCAGAACGGCTGGACCCCGCCCGCCACCTGGGACGAACTGACCGCCCTGATCGGCGCCATCAAGGAGGCGGGCATCGTTCCCATCTCCATCGCCAACAAGACCAAGTGGCCCGGCGCCTTCTACCTGAACTACATGGTCGAGCGCGTCGCCGGCGAGCAGTTCCTGGCCGACGTCGTCTCCGGCGCCAAGAACTTCGAGGACCCGGCCTTCATCGAGGCCTGCAAGCGCACCGCCGAGTTCGGCGAGCTCGGCGCGTTCCAGCCCGGCTTCAACGGCACCGACTATGACACCGGCGGCTCCCGGCAGCTGCTCTACGCCGGCAAGTCCGCGATGGAACTGATGGGCAACTGGCTCGTTCCCACCGCCGCCGCCGAGTCGCCGGGCTTCGAGCAGAAGCTCGCCTTCTTCCCGATGCCGGTGCCTCCGGGCGGCGTCGGCGACCCCTCCTCCCTCATCGGCGGCTCAGGCCGCGCCTACGCCGTCTCCGAGAAGTCCAAGTCCCCGGCCGCCGCGGTCGAACTGCTGCGCTACCTCACCGACAACACCGTCCGCGACGCCTTCGCGGCCGGCGGCGAGGTGCCGGCCATCCTCGGCGCGACCATCGAGGACCCGGGCGCGAAGGCCGTGGCCGACGCGATCGCCAACGCGAAGCACCTCCAGCTCTACTGGGACCAGTTCCTGCCGCCGGCCCTCGGGCAGGCCCAGCTGGACGTTTCCCAGGGTCTGCTCGCCGGCGACATGACCCCGGAGCAGGCGTCCGCCGCCATGATGGAAGCCCTCCAGGCCGCCAACAGCTGACCCGGATGGCGACGGGATCGCCGGGGCGGAGCCGCACGGCCCACCGGCGATCCCGTCGCCCAGTCGCCAATCGCCCCATCCTCCCGCCGCCGCCACCGGATGCCGCCATGCCCGCCGCCGCCGCACAACCCGTCATCGACGAGCGCGCGCGCGGCGGCGCGGCCACCGGCATGGCCACCGGCGCGGCCGACGGCCCGCGCTGGCCGGGGTGGGCGACCATCGCCCTCTTCCTGTTGCCCGCCTTCGCCATCTACGCCGTCTTCGTGCTCTACCCGATCCTGCAGTCGATCCGGTACAGCCTGCACGAGTGGTCCGGCATCAGCCCCGGCTTCGAGTTCGTCGGGCTCGGCAACTACCGGACGCTGATCGGCGACGACGTCTTCTGGAAGGCGTTGCGCAACAACCTGATCCTGGTGGTCGCCTCCATCGCCATCCAGTTGCCGATCGGGCTCGGGCTGGCCCTGCTGGCCGAGCAGCGGCTGCGCGGCTGGCGCGTCTTCCGCACCGTCTGGTTCCTGCCGCTGCTGATGAGCACGGTGGCCATCGGCCTGCTCTGGAACTACATCTACGACCCGACCTTCGGGCTGATCAACACCGCGCTCCACACCTTCGGCCTCGATTCGTGGCAGCGCGGCTGGCTCGGCGAGAAGGAGACCGCCCTCGGCTCGGTGATCGCCGTCATCTGCTGGCAGTACATCCCCTTCTACATGGTGCTGTTCATCGCCGGCCTGACCACGATCCCCGCCGACCTGCTGGAGGCCGCCCGCCTCGACGGCGCGTCCGGGTGGACGCTCTTCCGCTCGGTGACGCTGCCGCTGCTGCGCCCGGTGATCCGCACCTCGGCCATCCTCTCGCTGATCGGCTCGCTGAAGTACTTCGACCTGATCTACGTGATGACCGGCGGCGGCCCCGGCGACGCCACCCAACTCATGGCAACCTACATGTACGAGAACGCCTTCACCCAGTTCGACATGGGGTACGGCAGCGCCATCGCCGTCGCCCTGTTCCTGATCGCGTTCGTCATCACCGGCCTGGTCCTCTATCTCGACCAGTTCCGCGCCGGCCGGGAGGAGTGACGATGGCCGCCAATCTTCCCGCCCTGCCGGCCGCCCCGGCGAGCCAGCCCGCGAACCCGCTCCCGGGGGCCATCCGCCGCGCGCTGCTCTGGATCGCGTCCATCGCCGCGCTGCTCTTCGCGGGCACGCCCTTCGCCTTCATGATCTTCACCGCCTTCAAGAGCCAGGGCGAGTTCCTGTCCAACATGTGGGGGATGCCCCAGGGGCTGCAGTTCGACAACTTCCGGCAGGTGATGGAGGGCGGGTTCCCCCGCTATCTCCTGAACACCGCGCTCGTCTCGGTTGCCTCGGTCGTGCTGACGCTGGCGTCGGCGGCGCTCGCCGCCTACCCGCTGGCCCGGTCCCGCTTCCGCCTGCAGCGGCCGATCTTCCTGCTCTTTCTCGCCGGGGCCATGATCCCGGTGCACGTCACCCTGATTCCGACCTACATCCTCAGCCGCGATCTCGGGTTGTATGACACCCGCTGGGCATTGCTCGGCCCCTACATCGGCTTCAACCTGCCGCTCGCCATCTTCATCCTCACGGAGTTCATGCGGCAGGTGCCGCGCGAACTCGAGGAGGCCGCGCTGGTGGACGGCGCGTCGGCGTGGGAGCGCTTCTGGCGGATCATGCTGCCGCTCTCGGTCCCGGCCATGAGCACGGTCGGCATCTACGCCTTCATCTTCGTCTGGAACGAGTTCATCTTCGCGCTGGTCCTGCTCTCCTCGCCGGAGAACATGACCATGCCGCTGGGGCTGATGCAGTTCTACGGCCAGTACCAGATCAACGTGCCGGGCATCATGGCCGCGCTCTCGCTGGCCAGCCTGCCGGTGATCGCGCTCTACCTGGCCGCGCAGGAACGGGTCGTCGCTGGCCTGGTGGCCGGGGCGCTGAAGGGATAGGTGCAGGCCCGCGCCGGGCCGCACGCAACCGGGGCCGCCGCGCCCCGCGGAAAGGACGCCAGCGGATCATGGCCACCGTGGACGGAAAACGCGCGCTGATTCTCTCGGGCGGCTGGGAGGGCCACGAGCCCGGCCCCTGCAGCGACCTGTTCGCCGGTCTGCTGCGGCAGGCCGGCATGACCGTCGAGATCAGCCCCAGCCTCGACCCCCTGCTCGACGCCGCCGCGCTCACGGCCACCGACCTCATCGTGCCCATGTACACGATGAGCGTCATCACGCGGGAGCAGGAGGCGGGCCTGCTCGCCGCGGTCGAGGCCGGAACCGGGCTGGGCGGCTGGCACGGCGGCATGGGCGACGCCTTCCGCGACAACCCGGCCTACCAGTTCGCCACCGGCGGCCAGTGGGTCGCCCACCCCGGAAACATCATCGACTACACGGTGCAGATCACCCGCCCGGACGACCCCATCGTCGCCGGTCTCCCCGATTTCGCGATGCACTCCGAGCAGTACTACATGCACGTCGATCCCTCGAACGAGGTGCTGGCGACGACCACCTTCAGCGGCGAGCATTGCCCGTGGATCGACGGGGTGGTGATGCCGGTCGCGTGGAAGCGGCGCTACGGCGCGGGCCGGGTGTTCTACTGCTCGCTCGGCCACGTCACGAAGGATTTCGACGTGCCGGAGGCGCGGGAGATCGTGCGGCGCGGGCTGCTCTGGGCCGCCCGCTGACCCCCTGCGAAGAAGGAGCCACCCTCCCATGACCACGCCTCGCGCCGCGGCCGAGAACCCGATCCCCGACGCCGGAACCGGCGCGCCCGTCCGGGTCGCGCTGGTCGGCTGCGGGTACATCAGCGAGATCTACCTGACCAACGCGCCCCGCTGGGGGAACGTCGAGATCGTCGCCCTCGCCGACATCGCGCCAGAGAACGCGCGGCGGCGCGGCGAGCAGTTCGGCCTGCCGGCGGTCACGGTCGCGGCGGCGCTGGCCGACTCCGCGGTCGAGGCCGTGCTGAACCTGACGATCCCGGCGGCCCACGCCGAGGTGGCCCTCGCGGCGATCCGGGCCGGGAAATCGGTCTACAACGAAAAGCCGCTGGCCATCGCGCTGGAGGACGGCCGCCGCATCGTCGAAGAGGCGCGGGCGGCGGGTGTGCTGGTCGGCTGCGCGCCGGACACCTTCCTCGGCGCGGGGCTGCAGACCGGCCGCGCGCTGCTGGACGCCGGGGCGGTGGGCGCGCCGGTCGGCATGAGCGGCGTGATGCTGACGCCGGGCCACGAGCGGTGGCATCCCAACCCGGACTTCTACTACCAGCCGGGCGGCGGCCCGATGTTCGACATGGGGCCGTACTACCTGACCGCGATGGTCTCCCTGCTCGGCCCGGTGGCGCGGGTGGCGGCGATGGCCCGCGCCAGTTTCCCGGAGCGGACGATCACCAGCGAGCCGCGCGCCGGGGAGCGCATCCCGGTGCTGGTCAACACCCATCATGCGGCGTCGCTGGCGTTCGCGTCGGGGCCGATCGCCACACTGGTCACCAGTTTCGACGCAACCCCGGGCGACGCGCCGAATCTCGAACTCTACGGCAGCGAGGGCACGCTGCTGCTGCCGGATCCCAACACCTTCGGCGGCCCGGTGAAGCTTCGCGGGCGCGGCGGCCGGGAGTGGGCGGAGGTTCCGGTGGCGCGCCCCTGCGCGGACAACAGCCGCGGCCTCGGCCTCAGCGATCTGGCCGCCGCCCTGCGGACCGGCCGCGCCCCGCGGGCCTCCGGCGATCTCGCGTTGCACGTGCTGGAGGTGATGCACGCGGTGGAGATCGCGAGCCGGGAGGAGAGGACGGTCGGGATCGTGAGCCGCCCGGAGCGCCCGGCGCCGCTGCCCGCCTGAACGAAACCCCGGAGCGCCGGGAGCGTCGCCGGAGCCATCGGCCCCGGCATGCATGGTCGTGACCGCATTTGCCAGCCATGGCCGACGCCAGTATTGACAGTCCTGACAGTAACTGGTAGAACTCGCCATCGGTAAGGAACAGACGCTACAGGTGGGGGCACCTTCACGCGGCGGGCCGACAGCCCGCCGGTGTTTCCGTCCATGACGGAGGGGCCCCGGGACCATGGATTCCAATCAGTTCGATGCGCTTCTTCGCTCATTTGGCCGCGCCGCAAACCGGAGAGCCGCGATCTCCACGATGCTGGCGGGGCTGATCGTTGCGCCGGCGGCGGCGCAGGACAGCGACTCCGCCAAACCCCGGGACGGCCAGGCAAGCCGCGACGCATCCGGAGACGCCGGCCGCGGCAAACGGGAGGACGGCCGACCGGACCGCCGGTCCCGGCGCGACGGCCGCGGCGATGCTGCCCCTGCCGCTCGCGAGGGAGGCCGCGTCGTGATCGCCGGCCCGTGCGGCGACGGGTCGGTCAACCAGAACAAGTGCAGCAAGAACGCCGATTGCTGCACCAATGCCTGCAACACCGCCACCGGTCGCTGCCGCTGCAAGCGGCGGACCGAGGTGTGCGCGGCATCCTCCGAGTGCTGCCCGGGCTTCAGTTGCATGAAGGGGGTCTGTTTCCCCTCGTCCGGCCCGACGGGCGCGACCGGGTCGAAGCCAGACGACGGCGGAAAGAAGAAGGGGCCGACCGGACCGCGAGGACCCGTTGGGCCTGCCGGGCCACAGGGGCCTGGCGGCCTCGTCGGGCCGACCGGACCCGCGGGCGGGGGCAGCAGCGGCTCGCAGGGGTCGACTGGCCCCGACGGAGCCCAGGGCCCGCAAGGCGACACCGGGCCCCAGGGTGACTCCGGTCCCGACGGCGGCCCCGGGCCCGACGGCGAACCCGGCTCCGACGGCGCACAGGGTCCCCAGGGTGACACCGGTCCGCAAGGCGACGCCGGGCCACAGGGCACCGAGCCCGGCCCGCAAGGCGACACTGGCCCCGATGGCGCACCCGGTCCTGATGGCGCACCTGGCCCCGATGGTGGTCAGGGCCCGCAGGGCGACACCGGCCCGCAAGGCGACACCGGCCCGCAGGGTGACGCCGGTCCCCAGGGCACCGAGCCCGGTCCTCAGGGCGACACCGGCCCCGACGGCGCACCCGGTCCCGATGGCGCACCCGGACCAGACGGCAACCCCGGCCCCGATGGCGCACCCGGCCCTGACGGCAACCCTGGCCCCGACGGGGCTCAGGGTCCGCAAGGCGATACCGGTCCGCAGGGTGACGCCGGCCCACAGGGCACCGAGCCCGGTCCTCAGGGCGATCCCGGCCCGGACGGCTTCCCCGGGCCCGACGGCGCTCCGGGCCCAGACGGCCAGCAGGGTCCCGACGGCGTCCAGGGCTTCGATGGCCCTCAGGGCGACCGCGGCCCGGACGGCTTCCCCGGTCCCGACGGCAACCCCGGCCCAGACGGCCAGCAGGGCCCCGACGGCAACCAGGGGCCCGACGGCCCGCAGGGCGATCCCGGCATCCCCGGCCCAGACGGCGATCCCGGGCCCGGCGGCCCGCAGGGTCCCGATGGCAACCAGGGCCCCGATGGCCCTCAGGGCGACCGCGGCCCGGACGGCTTCCCCGGTCCCGACGGCGCTCCGGGCCCAGACGGCCAGCAGGGTCCCGACGGCGTCCAGGGCTTCGATGGCCCTCAGGGCGAACCCGGCATCCAGGGCATTCCCGGCCCCCAGGGCCCCGACGGATTCCAGGGCCTCGACGGCCCACAGGGCGAACCCGGCATCCAGGGCGTTCCCGGCATCCAGGGCCCCGACGGATTCCAGGGCCTCGACGGCCCCCAGGGCGATCCCGGCATCCAGGGCATTCCCGGCATCCAGGGCCCCGACGGATTCCAGGGCCCCCAGGGGCCCCAGGGCGAGCCGGGTACGCCGGGCGCTCCCGGAGAGGACGGCGGCATTGGCATCCCCGGTCCCGACGGCGCCCAGGGACCCATCGGCCCCCAGGGCTTCCAGGGCAACGTCGGCCCCCAGGGACCGAATGGCAACCAGGGGCCCGATGGCGCCCAGGGACCGGCAGGTGGGCAGGGGACGACCGGTCCGGGCGGATCGACCGGACCAGTCGGCCCGACCGGACCAGTCACCGGGCTGGTCCTGGCTTCGGACACGATCACTTCGAGCGGCAGCGTGGGCGTGGAACAGGTGACCGTCGGATGCACGGGAGGCGGCACGCTGGTCTCCTGCGCCGGGTACACGAGCAACCCGGCCGAGAGTTCATATCCGACCGGTTCGTTCAATGGTGTTTCGCCAAATCTGGTGGCCCAGACCTGCACCGCCTACAGCGCGGGCCTCAGCAGCGGGGACCAGTTGACCGTTGTCGCGATCTGCACGCCCGGCTCTGGTTCATAGGCTCACAGGCGACAAGACCGCGGCGAGGCGTCCACCCGGGCGCGGCAACGCGGGCAGGGGGGAGCGGCGGATGCCGCTCCCCTCGCCGTGTTTGGAAGGGAGGGGCCGCTGGCCGCCGGCGCTACTCACGCACCCGGGGGCCGCGGCCGTACACGAACAGCATGATCAGGATGATCAGCCCGTAGAGAATCTGCTGCCCGGCCGGGCGGATGCCAACGATCTGCAGCACGTTTTGCAGCAGCACCACGGTGATCGCGCCGGCGATGGTGCCACCATAGCCGCCCGAGCCACCGAGGATCGACGTGCCGCCGACGACGACCGCCGCGATGGATTGCAGCACCAGCGGATCGCCCATCCCCAGGTAACTCTGCGCCGAGTACCCGGTCAGCATCACCCCGCCGATGCCCGCGCACAGCCCGCACAGTGTGTAGGCGATCACCAGCACCCGGCGCACCGGCACGCCCGAGAGGTAGGCCGCCTTCGGGTTGTTGCCGATGGCGTAGAGGCGGCGGCCGTAGACCGTGCGGCGCAGCAGGAAGATCAGCGCGGCCGAGAAGATGGCCCAGAACACCAGCGCCCAGTTCAGCGTGCCGCCGATCTTGCCGACCGACAGGTCGCGGGCGAATTGCGGGGCGTCGCCCTGCGGGGAGCCGTTGGTGTAGACCAGCGTGAAGCCCGCCAGCACCGCGTTCATGCCGAGCGTCCTCACCAGCGAGGGGATGCGCAGCCAGGCGATGCCCAGGCCGTTGATGAAGCCGACCAGCGCCGCGCTGCCGAGCGCGATGGCAAGCGCCGCCAGCGGATGCATCTGCGCCGAGAGTTGGGTGAGCAGGATGGCCGAGAGGTTGAGATTCCACGCGACCGACAGGTCGATGCCGCCGGTGAGGATCACGATCGTCTGGCCCGCGGCGATGACGCCGAGGTAGGAGGCGAGCACGAGTTGCTGCTGGATGTTCGGCGCCGTGACGAAGCCGGGGGTGCGGATGGCCGCCACCGCCAGCAGCAGCGCGATCAGCAGGTAGGGGATGACCATCGCC
>JBJTKE010000391.1:0-2666 GCA_046096285.1 Chloroflexota bacterium | reverse complement strand
CGGCCGGCGGGGTGACGTGCTGACACTCTAGGGAACAGGAGCGGGGTTGCCTACGGCATTTCCCCGTCAGTAATTGGGGGCAAATGCGTCACGAATTGCCGGGGGAATTCGTGGAGGGTGGCAGGTTCGGGCGCGGAAACGGGGTCCGCCCGCGGCGGAGAGGCGCGGGCGGGCCTGATGGCGCCGCTGGCCGGGTGGAGGGTGCAGGGCACAGGGCACTGGGCGCTGGGTCCGCAGCGTGGGCCGCCAGCCGGCGGCGGAGGCGCGGGGCCTTCGCCGCCGACGAGGCAGCTCCCCTGCAACCGGCTAGCAGGTGGTGATCACCGCCGAACTCCCGGTGACCTGATCCGGGGTGTTGCCGGTTACGCGGTTGCAGCCGGTGATGGAGCCGGCGGTGTAGTTGATGCTGTTGATGTAGATGCCGCCGCCGAACGGAGCAGTCGCGCCGCCGCCGGCGTTGGCGGTGTTGCCGGTGATGCTCGCCGTGCTGGCGATGGTCAGGGTAAAGGGTTGGTACGTGTCGGCGAAGATGCCGCCGCCATAGCTGTCAGCGCTGTTGCCCGATATCGAGACGGTATCGTTGATCACGATGGTGCCTGACTTCCACCAGATGCCGCCTCCGTCCCCCGGGGTGCTGTTGCCGCTGATCGTGGTCGATCCGCCGAGCGTGAGCGTCATGACGGTGTCGTCATTCGGGGACGCGAACCCGCCGCCGGCCAACTTGGCGGTGTTGTTCCTGCTGACCTCGGCGCCCGTGATGTTCACGGTTGGGCCGAAAGCGAGGACGCCGCCGCCGGCGCTTGAAGTGGAGTTGCCGCTGATCTCGGTGTTGCCCTCGATGGTCAGGACGCCGCCGTTCTTGTCATCATCGAAGTAGACGCCGCCGCCGCCATAGGTTGTTTTGTCTTCCTCGTCCGACTGCACGTTATTGGTGATTTTCACATTGCCGCTGATGGTCAGGTTGGCGCCTCTGATGGCCACGCCGCCGCCGTAGGTGTCGCAGGAGTTGCCGTCGATGACGACGTTGTCCTCGATGATGAACATTTCTTCTGACCCGCTGTACCAGCCGGCGATGCCGCCGCCCACGCCCCCGGGCGAGGTGTTGCGGGCGATGAGCACGTTGCCGCCGAACAGGCCCCTGGTGACCGGGGCGGAGAACCCGCCGCCGTAGAACATGACGCCGCCGCCGTAGCTGTCGCCGTTGTTGTCGGTGATCTCGACGTTGCCAGTCACCGCCAGCGTGGCCGTGTAGTAGACCCCGATGCCGCCGCCGTACTTGGCGCTGGTGTTGATGAAGCGGACCTTGCCGTTGACCGTGGCGGTCCCGCCGTCGTCGACATAGACGCCGCCGCCGTAGGTGTCGGTCACGTTGCCGTCGAAGACCGCAAAGTCGGTGATGCGCAGGAGCTGGTCCTCGGCGGCGTTGGAGCCCGCCATCAGGCCGCCGCCGTTGTCGCCGAACTTGGCGCAGCCCTCGACGCGGGTGCGCAGGCCGATGCAGACGTCGCCGCCCGCGGTGGCGATGCCGCCGCCGCTGACGGTGTTGGGGATGTCGTTGTCGCCCTGGATGACGAGGTCGCCGATGGTGAGGTCGGATTCGTCGGTGACGTCGATGGTGCGTTTGCCCTGGGTGGCGTTGATCAGGATCACCTCGTTGCTGCCGCTGGGGCAGCCGAGCAGGGTCAGGCTCTTGCCGGAGTACGTGATGTCCTCGACATAGGTGCCGGGAGCGATCGAGATGGTTGCGCCGTCGACCGCGGCGTCGATCGCGGCCTGGATCGAGCCGCCGCTGGCGACGGTGGGCGCGGCGCAAACGCCGGGTTCGGGGCAGGGACCGCAGCCGCAGATGATGCAGGTCCCGTCGAAGCAGGAGTTGCAGGCGCAGTCCGCCGCCCGCTTGCACACGGTTTCGAACTGCGGCAGGAGGCAGTAGGTGCCAGCGGGGCCGCCAGAACCCTCGTCATAGGTGGTGCAGGAGGCGCCGCTGTCCTCGCAGGCGACGCCGCCGCGGGTGCAGGGCTCTCCGTTGGGAATGAGGTTGGCGCCGCCGCACTTGCCGTTGGTGCAGGCCAGTTTCTGGCCCTTGCGGGAGCAGCAGTTGCGGTCTTCCTTGCAGGCGCCGTTTTTCCTGACGCAGCGGCAGCGGCCCTTGCCGTCGAGGTTCTTCTTGCCGGCCTTCTTGTTGCAGATGCCGGTGCAGCACTGCTTGTCTTTCGTGCAGGCGTTGTCCTTGCGGGAGCCGTTGCCGCAGGGGCCCTCGGCGGCGGGGCGGCGCTTGCGCTCCCTGCCCTTGCCGGGATCCTTGCCCTTGCCGCCCTTCGCCTCGGCGGCCTCGAGCGCGCCGAGGCCGAGGAGACCGCCGAGCGCGGCCTGGAGGCCGGCCCGGCGGGATGCCGCGCCGCCGAGCAGACGGGCGATGCGGTCGAACGATGACTGGTCCATGTGGTCCTCCCTCGGGGAAGGCGATTCCCCGCGCGACGACGGCGTGTCCATGCCGACGCTGCCACGAATCGGACGCGCCCGCGTCCGGACCGGGGTCCAGCCGCGCAAGGCCCAGGGGGACACGGCCGTGCGCGGGGACCCCGGTCCGGGCGCGGTAACGGGGCCCGCCCCCCCCCCGATGGCGCGGGCGGGGCGGGGGGCCGGGGGGGGGCGGTCGCGGCTGG
>JBJTKE010000390.1:0-2195 GCA_046096285.1 Chloroflexota bacterium | reverse complement strand
CTCCCGCGAGGACGAATACGCCTTCATCGCCGAGGACATGAGGCGCCTGCTCGCGATCGCCGGCATCCTGCTGGTCCTCATGCTGGGGCTGCTTTTCCTGCTCGAGCGGTAGACCTCCAGCGCATGCCTCGGCCCCGCCGGGCGGCGGGGCCGTGCTTCCCATTCCGCGCTGTTGCGGGTACGTCCCCCGCGATCTACATCTGCATCTCCGAGTCATCCTCCGGCAGCACGATGGTGTCGTCGAGCGCCGAGACGTCGGGTTCGGTCTCGAACCCGTCCTCCTCGTCCGGTTCGCCGCTCACCGTCTCCTCCTCGTCCTCCTCGTCCTCGTCGTGGAGGAAGAAGTCCGCCTCGTCGCGGGCCCGCAGCAGATCCCGCTCCCGCAGGTACGCCCGCGAGGTGATCTGCCGCGGGAACGAGATGCGGTGGACGTTGGCGGGATTCCGGTACACCTCCCGCAGGATGAACCGCAGGCTGCTTCCGGAAATCCCGAGCGCGAAAATCTCGTAGCGGTTGCCGTCGCCGATCAGCGCGATGACCCGCTCCGCGGTGCGCGCCTCGATCTCCCCGAGTCGCTGCCCGGTCTTGCGGCGGTTCACGAACAATCGTCCGTTGCTGACCTCGAGGTCGAGCTCCTCGCCGGGGAAGACCTCCGCCAGCAGGTCCACATGCGCCGCGTTGACCAGTTCGTCGACCCAGGTCTTGCCGACTTCCTCGATGAACACGTTTGCCCGCGGCATCGTGCCAGAGAAGATCTGCAGGTCCTTTTCCGGCCGGTTCTTCAGTTCGTCGAGCCGCTGCAGGTTGCGCCGGGCAATCAGGTTCGCGGGATCCGCCTTCAGCGACTTCTGGTAGGAATCCCGCGCCATTCCGAGTTTCCCAAGCGCAAGGTAGGCGCGCCCGAGCCGGTTGTAGGCCTCGGCGTCCTTCTCGTTCTTCTCGATCAGTAACTCGTTGAGCCGGATGGCCTCATCCCACAGGCCATCGTGGGCGGCGGCGCGGGCCTCTTCCACCAGTTTGCGTCGAGTCGGTTGCTTCTGCTGTACGGCCACGCGTTCTCTTCTCCGTGATGCTGCCGAATTGCCCGCCCCGGACCTACCGGGGCATGCCAACCGGTTCCCCGATCAGGAACCATGGACTGGTCTGGGTGATTCGCACGTCCACCAGCCTGCCGAGCACGTCGCGCTCGTCATCGAAGTGGACCAGGGTGTTGCCCCGCGTGCGGCCGGTCCACCGGCCCCGGGACTTCCCCTCGACCAGCACCTCGAACGTGCTCCCGAGGCGCCGCAGGTTGATGCCGGTGCACACCTGCTCCTGCAACTGTTCCAGGTTTCGGTGCCGCCGCTGCTTCTCCTCGTGGGGAATGTCATCCTCCCAGCGGGCGGAGAGAGTGCCGGGGCGCGGCGAATACATCGCCAGGTGCACCTTGTCGCACTCCGTCGTCTCCAGCAACTCGCGGGTTTGCAGGAACTGGTCCTCGGTCTCGCCGGGAAAGCCCACGATGATGTCGGTGGCGATCGTCGCGTCCGGCATCATCGCCCGCGTGAACGAGATGCGGTCGCTCCAGAACTCGCGGCTGTAGGTGCGCCGCATCCGACGCAGCACCTCGTCATCACCCGCCTGCACCGGAAGATTCATGTGCTCGCACACGCTCGGCAACTCGGCCATCGTCCGGATGATCTCGTCCGACATGTATTTCGGATGGGAGGTCAGGAACCGCAGCCGCGACAGACCCGGCACGGCGTCCACCGCGCGCAGGAGGTCGGCCAGACCGAGATCCCCCGGCAGATCGTGGCCCCAGGCATTGACCGTCTGCCCGAGCAGCGTGACCTCTCGCACCCCCCGCCCGGCCAGGTCCTCCACCTCCGCCACGATCTCGGTCAGCGGCCGGCTGCGCTCCTTGCCCCGGCGATACGGCACGATGCAGTACGAGCACAGGAAATTGCACCCGTAGATGATCGGCACGAACGCCGTGACCCCGGAGTTCTCCGGTGTCGCTGGCAGGTAGTAGTGGGGGAGTTGGGCGAGGTCGTCGTCCATCCCCGCAAGCTCTGGCACCACCTGCTGCAGTTTGTCGAAGTCGGACGGATCGAAGAACAGGTCCACATGCGGGAAACGCTGCTGCAACGCCGCCTGCTGGTTCGTCACCATGCAGCCGGTCAGCACGATCGGCACGTCCGGCCGCTGGCTCTTCA
>JBJTKE010000389.1:0-3107 GCA_046096285.1 Chloroflexota bacterium | reverse complement strand
CACCAGCACGCCCACCCCTCGGCCCACCTCCACCCGCACCGCCACGCCCAGCCCGACCAGCACCCCGACGCGCACGCCGACACCGTCGCCCACCGCGACCCTGACCGCAACCAGCACACGGACCCCCACGGCAACGAGCACGCCTTCGTTCACGCCGACGCCCACCGCGCCGCCGACCATCTACTACTGCGTGGACGGGACCACAACCTGCGCGAATCCCGGCTGGGCGTGGACCATCCAGGAGGCGATCAACGGGGCGATCATGAACGCGATCCAGGCGATCATCCCGGTGATCGTGGTGCCGCCCTCCCTCTACGACGAGCGGCTCAACGTGGGCGGCAGCGCGGCGGTGCGGATCGTGGCCGGCACGTCCGCCGGTTCGCTGGCATTCGGCGGCACGGCCTGGGAGGTTCGCCGGATGGCGGCCCAATCCGCGCCCGCCGCGCCGGTTGTCAGGCCGAGCATCGGCGGATCGGTGATCACCATCGAGCCGGGGTCGGAACTCATTCTCGACGGCTTCGTGCTCGAGGGCGGCACTGGCACGCCGATCGAGATCGAGGCCTACAACCCGGTCACCGGCCAGATCGAGCGACGGACCGTCAATTCGGGCGCGGGCATCGTCAACAAGGGCGTGCTGACCCTCCGCAACTCCCGGTTGACCGACAATGACGCCGGGCAACTCGGGTCGATCCTGTTCACCGGAGTGGGCGCGTACTCCGAGGTCGCGGACAGCACGATCAGCGGCAACAGCGGCTCCGCCATCCGAAACCTCGGTGAGACCGCCGTTTCCGACACCACCATCGACGGCAACCGGTACGGCTTCGGCAACTGCATCGTCGGCAACGATCTCGGCGCGTCGATGGCGATGACCGATGGCTCGGTGACGGCCAACGAAGGCACCGGCGTCTGCAACTCCGGGGAACTGGTGCTGACCCGCACCACGATCGACCGCAACGACCAGATCGGCGTGTTCAATGCCAACTCCATCCCCGGCACGACCACGACGCTGACGATGCGCGGCGGTTCGCTCTCAGGCAATGCCGGGATGGGCCTCATGTCGTGGACGGCCAGCACAACCCTCTCCACGGTGGAAGATGTCGAGATTTCCGGGAACGGGGCGACGGGCCTCTACCGCGGCGCCGGCAACCTGAACGTGACCGGAGGGCGCATCGCGGACAACCGCAACGGCGGGGTCCAGAATGCCGCCCACAACCTTTGCTACAACGCGGGGACGGGCGCGGGGACGGTGTGCTCGGGGCCGGACACCCGCGTGCTGACCCTGACCGATGTCGATGTCACCGGGAACAGCGGGGCCATCGCCATCCGCAACGGCGACGGCGCACACCTGGCCCTGGTAGACGTGGACGTCACCGCCAACGCGATCGGGAACCCGGTCGCCAACGCCATCATGAACGGCGATTGGTCCCACCCGACGCCCAACCTGCCCGCGGTGCTGACGATGACGGGCGGCTCGGTTTCCGGCAACACCGGCGGCATTTATGCCATCTCGACCCACCTCGCCACCACGACGCTGACCGGCGTCTCAATCCGGAACACGCCGATCTACAACGGCTACAGCGCGATCCTGCAAATGGGCGGCGCGATGACGGTGGACCGGTTGACGCTCGACGGCGGGTTGAGCGCCGCAGCGGATTGCTGGCAGCGCCCCTGTACGGATGCGTTGCTGGTCAATCCGCTGACGACGGTGCGCGACTCCGCCTTTGGCGGGCTCGAGCCCCACCAGGGGGTGAGCGTCCCCTACGGCACGATCGACCGCTCGACCTTCACCAACGCCAGCATCCAGGGCGGCTGCGACACCGACATCCGCGATTCGACGCTGACCGGTTCGGCGATCATCGGGGTGTGCTATTCCGGCGGCGTGCCGGGTCCGGGGCGGATCGCGATCTCGGGCGTCACGAGCACCGGCGCCTGGGCGGGGTTCTGGAACGTCGGGGTGACCGCGACGCTGTCCGCCGCGATCAGCGGGGCGTCCACCGGCGTCATCCATCAGGCGGGCACGACGGCGATCGGCCCGGACAGCCGAATTACCGGCAACACGGTCGGCGTGCGCAACGAGTCCGCCGATCCGGCGGCCATTACCGGCGTCAATCCCACCACCGTCTTCGGCAACGAAACCGACTGCATCGGCGTGGCCGGTTGCCCCTGACGGGGTGCGGCTCCGGCCCCCGAGCGAGTGGCGCGGCTACGCCTCCAGCGCGCCGATGGCGGCGAGGTTGGCGCGCATCCAGCCGAGGGCGTAGGCCATGCCGGCGTGCCAGGGCGCGGCGCAGGTCATCTGCGGGGTGTGGTCGGGGATGAGGACGCCGTCGTAGCCGGCCTCGGCGTAGAGACGCAGGCAGCGCCGCATGTCCACCTGGCCCTCGTCGACGAAGACCTCGTGATACTCGGGGACCGTGCCGCGCACGTTGCGGAAGTGGACGTAGCCGATGGCGTCCCGCGCGGCGTATTCCGAGATCGCGCCGTAGACGTCGAGGTCGTCCGGGACCATCTCGGCGATGGTGCCCTGGCAGAACTCGATGGCGTTGGCGCGGCCGGGAACCAGATCCAGCACGCTGCGGTACTTCGCGGGGCGGTTGACGAGCCGGGCGTGGCCGCGGATGGTCTCCAGGGGCGGGTCGTCCGGGTGGAGGGCGAGGCGGACGCCCGCGGCCTCGGCCACCGGCACGGTGGCGCGGAGGAAGCGCTCGAGCCGGGACCAGAGGGCGTCTTCGCTGGTGGGCGGAACGTCGCCGGCGGGCGCGTCCGGGTCGTAGGTCATGTTCCAGACCTCGCCGTTGCGGAGCGGGTGCTGCTCCGGCCCGTGCGCCATCGAAAAGCCGACCGACTCCGCGCCGCCGCGCGCCCAGGGTCCGGTGACATGGCCCCAGACCCCGGCGATGGAGAAGTTGTAGCCGATGACCGGGATGCCGGCCGCGCCCGCGTTGCGGACGACCTCGGCCACGATCTGGAGTTGCTCGTCGCGGCGGGGGCCGTCGAGCAGGACGTCGTGCCAGAAGGCAGGGTCGAAGTTTTCCAGGGCGTGCAGGGTGAGGCCCTCGGACTCGACCAGTTCGCGCAGCGCGGAGAGGTCGTCGACGGACCAGGGG
>JBJTKE010000388.1:0-3405 GCA_046096285.1 Chloroflexota bacterium | reverse complement strand
GGGAAAGGCAGACCGCCCCGGCATGAAGATCCTCATCGTCGCCCCGCCGAAGACCGGCAACTCGTGGCTGAAATGCCTGCTCTCGGCGGCCTACGGTCTCGAGTGGCTGACGTCGGAAAAGGTCCCCGACGGCACCGAGGTCGCGGACTTCCGGGCCTGGGTGGAGTCCGGGGGGTTCCCCGAGAACGGCGTCTTCCACCATCACTACGACTACTCCGCCGAACTCTGCGACATCGCGGAGCGGCACGGCATTCACCTGGCGACCATCCTGCGCGATCCCTACGACACCTTCGTCTCGCGCTACTTCTTCACGCAGGCGCAGGCCGACAACCCGAACCGCGGCGAAAAGGGCGCTTCCCACGACGCGATGATCGGCGCTCCGATCGACGGTCCTGAGGCCATGCACTACCTCGCCAACGGCTTCACCGGGACGCTCGACAAGGGCATCGCCTGGCTCGAGAGCGGCAGGTCGGTCGTCGTCCGCTACGAACGGCTGCACGATGACCCGGTCGCGGAGTTGACCCGCGCCACCCACCAGATCGAGCCGGTGCCGCCGGACCGCATCCTTCGGGCCATCGAAACATGCGAGGCCGGAAACCTGCTCCAGACCCGCAAGGGCCTCAAGCGCCGCATCCGCTCCGCCACGGTCGGGGACTGGCGCAATCACCTCAACGCCGAGCATCTGCGCCTCTTCCGCGAGGTGCACGCCGGCCGCATTCGTGCGCTCGGCTACGAGGTCCAGTAGCGCCGCCCGCCACGGTTCGAGGAGACGATTCGTGCGGATCCTGGTCGCCGCCCCCCCGAAAACCGGAAACATGTGGATCAAGTGCCTGCTCGGATCCGTCTACGGGCTGCGCTGGCTCAAGCCCATCGAGCAGCCGAGACAGTCCACGCTGCGCCACTTCCGCGACTGGGTCGCCGCTGGCAGTTTTCCCGACGGCGCGATCTACCACCAGCACTACGACTTCAACCCCGAGATCTGCGACATCGCGGAGGCCATCCCGGCGCACATCGTGACGCTGGTGCGCGACCCGTACGACGCCTTCGTGTCCACCTACCCTACCCTCCAGAAGCACCACGAGCAGGACAACCGCAAGAAGCGCCGGATGGTGGAACTCATGGGCAAACCGCTCGACGACCCGGCCGTCAGCGACTTCCTGCGCCAGGGCGGCTACCGGAACAACCTGCTCAAGGCGCGGGACTGGATGTCCTGCGGGCGGGCCGTGGTCATCCGGTATGAGGACCTGCATGCCGACCCGGTCGCCGCGCTGACCCGCGCAACCGCGCAGATCGCTCCAGCGCACCCGGCGGCGATCGAGGCGGCCGTCGCCGGATGCACCCCGGAGGCCATGCGCCAACGCTCGCCGGGCATGGAGAAGCATGTCCGCGAGGCCCGCCCGGGAGACGCCAGGGACAAGTTGACCGAGGCGCACTACGCGGCGTTCCGCGAGGCCTATCGCGACCTCATCACTGAACTGGGATACCCGGTGCGGTGACCCTCGCGAACGCCTGGTGTGAACGTTCGGCTACACTTCGCGGGCCGCGCGGGGGTGTCGCCCGCGACCGCCGCCCGGCGCAGATCGATGCCGGAGCCGCGGGGGTTCCGGCCGGAGGAGAAGCGTGCGCATCATCATCGCTGGGCCGCCGAAGGCGGGAAACGTCTGGCTGAAGTGCATCCTGGGAACGATGTACGGGCTGCGCCCGCTCGGCCTGCACGACACGCCGAAACGCCCGACGCTCGACCTGTTCCGGGAGTGGACCGCCGCCGGCAAGTTCCCCGACGGCTCCATCTTCCACCAGCACTATGACTACTCGACCGACCTGTGCGACGCCATCGAAGCGCTGCCCGCCCACGCCGTCACCATCATCCGCGACCCCTACGACACCTTCGTCTCGTCCTTCTACACCATCCAGCAGTACGTGGGCGAGGAGGGGCGCAAGGGGCGCCGCGCCCAGATCACCGGAGTCCCGCTCGACAGCCCGGAGGTCTCCACCTACCTCCGCGGCGGCGGTTTCCGCAGCAACATGCGGCGCGCCCAGGCATGGGTGCAGAGCGGCCGTTCCCACATCGTGCGGTACGAGGAACTCCACCGGGACCCGGTGGCGGTGCTGACGCGGCTGGCGGAGGCGATCGAACCGGTCTCCCGCGAGCGCATCGACCACGCCATCGACTACTGCAGCGCCGAAAACATGAAGAAGCGGGAAGCGGGAAGCAAGCGGCCGCACGTCCGCGCCGCCACCGTCGGCGATTCCAAGCAGCAATTGAATGAGGAGCACCTCGCCATCTTCCGCGAGATGCACAGCGAACTCATCACCTCTCTCGGGTACGAAGTTCGGTAGGTTTCCGGAGGGCCGGGCATCCCATGCGCGTCGTGATCACCTCCCCGCCCAAGATGGGCAACAAGTGGCTCAAGTGCCTGCTCGGGACCGTCTACGGGCTCGACTGGATCCTCGGCGACGACACCCCCGTGACCGGTCCGTCCGGCTTCGAGCAGTGGGTGGCCGAAGGCAACTTCCGCGACAACGCGATCTTCCACCAGCATTGCCGCTACTCCGAGAAAATCTGCGACGTGTGCGACGCGGTGCCCGCCCACGTGGTCACCATCGTCCGCGACCCCTACGACACCTTCGTCTCGATGTACTACTGGCTGCAGACGCGGTCGAAGTACGACGCGGCCCGCGGCAAGGTCCGGCCCCGCGAACGCCCGAAGGACACGCTGATCGACAAGCCCCTCGACGATCCCGCGGTGCTGGAGTTTCTGGCCACCACCTTCGGCGAGTACATCCGGCGCGCCAACGACTGGACCAACTGCGGTCGCACCGTGGTCGCCCGCTACGAGAATCTGCACGCCGACGCCGTGGCCGAACTGACCAAGGTCACCGACCAGATCAGGCCGGTGGACCGCGCCACCATCGACCGCGCCATCGAGGCCTGCAAGGCCGAGAACATGAAGAGCATGTCCAAAAAGATGTCCACCCACATCCGCTCCGCGAAAGTCGGCGACTCCAAGGAGCGGCTCTCGCAAGCCCACTACGACATCTTCCGCGAGAGCTATGCCGATCTCATCACCTCGCTCGGGTACGAGGTGCGCTAGCATCCCGCTCCGGGGAGCAGCCCGGAAGGAAGGAACCGCCATGAACTTCGAGATCATCGACAAGTCCGACGCGCCCGCCCAGGGCCCCGAGCGCCGCAAGCGCCGCAACCCGGCGGTGGAGGAGATGGTCGGACTGCTGGAACCCGGCAAGGTCGCCCGGATCACGCTCGACGAGGACGAAAAGCCCCGGCCGCTGATCGAGCAGATCTACAAGACCGGCGGCCGCAACGGGAAGATCGTCGACGTCTGGGAGGTTGGCGGGCTTCTGTTCGTCGAGGAAGTGACCGACCGCGACTGAGCGCCGCCCCGG
>JBJTKE010000387.1:0-1356 GCA_046096285.1 Chloroflexota bacterium | reverse complement strand
ACCGAACTTCGCGGTGAACTCGGTGGCGAGCGACTCCGGCATGCGCTCCGCGCCGACGGCGACCACGGCGAGGGAGCGGAACTCGTCGGGCGAGCACCGGCGCATGTAGGAGCGAAGGAACATCGGGGTGGCGGGGAGGATGGTGCCGTTCCACTCGCGGACGAGGCGGCCGATGACCTGCGCTTCGAGGGGGTTGGTGTGGTAGACGGCGGTGACGTCGCGGGTGAGCACGGCCCAGAGCGTGACGGTCGAACCGAAGGAGTGGAAAAAGGGAAGGACGCCGACGACAACGTCGTCCGGCGTCCAGCCGACCACGGGGTCGACCCCTTCGAGGTTCGAGGTGACGTTGCCGAACGAGAGCATGACGCCCTTGGGTCGGCCGGTGGTGCCGGAGGTGAAGATGATGGTGAACAGGCCGTCGTCCGGAACCCGGTCGAGGCCGAGCGAGGAGAGGAGCGTGCCGGCGGGAAGGAAGCGGGCCTGGAGGAGGGCGGCGGCCTTGTCGAGCGGGGTGGCCCGGTCGCGGAGGTGCTCGAGGAAGATGAAGTCGGCGTTCCGGAGCGAAATCGGCACCCGCTCGAGGAACGCGCGACTGGTGATGACGTGACGGATGCCGGCGCGGAGAACGCAGTCGTCGATGGTTTCGGGGGTGAGGGTGTAGTTGAGGTTGGCGGTGACGCGGCGGTCGAGGACAAGGGCGAGATTGGCGGCGACGGCGGCGGCGGTGGGTGGGAGGAGCAGGCCGACGGTGCGCTCGTCCGGGGCGAGCAGGGAACGGCGCAGGATGCGACGGAGGACGAGCGAGCGCAGGAGGAGATCGGACCCGGTAAGTTTGGCGCCGGTGGAGTCGGCGATCTTGACGCGGCCGTGCCGGGCGCGGCAGGCGGCGACGACCTGAGCGTAGAGGGGGGTTGGGGGGGCTGCGGCCATGATCGACTCCGGCGGCGAGGGGCGGCTGTGGCGGACGGGAAAGGAACCGGGCGGCGGGATCGCGGGCACTATCCGGATGCGCCGCCGCGCGGGGCACGAAGGGCATGGCGCTCGGCCCTGCGCCAGTAGCGGGAAAACCGGGCGAGGTCGTAGTCGAGGTCCGGGACGAACGGTTCGTCCTCGCAGAAATCGACTCGCAATTCCGGTTCCAGCCCGCGAACGACGGCGGCGAAGCCGGGGGCCGGGGAGGGCGTGGTGGCGACCACGCCTGCGCCATGTTGCTGCGCGAAGGAGCGAATCTCGCGGACGGGGTCGCCGCGGCGAATGACGACGGGCAGGTCCAGCAGGCACTCGTAGATGAAGGCGATGCGCTTGAGCGCGACCTGGTAACGGGCGAGCACGGCATCGTCGAAGACAAAGATGGCG
>JBJTKE010000386.1:0-2531 GCA_046096285.1 Chloroflexota bacterium | reverse complement strand
GGCTCGAACTTGCGCTCGCCTGCGACCTCCGCGTCGCCGCCGACGCTAAAGGCCTTCCCGGAGCCGGTGAGGATGACGGCCCGGATGTCCCGGTCCTGCTCGATGGCCACCAGGCAGGCCTCGAGACCGGCGATCATCCCGGCGTCGAGGGCGTTCAGTTTTTCCGGGCGGTCGAGCACGATGGTGGCGATCGCGCCGTCCCGCTCCAGGCGCACCCGCGGGTCGCTCATCGCTCCTCCCCCGCCTTCAGCCGGTCGACCAGGCCGTGCGCCGCATGAAGCGCCCAGGCCCACATCGTCAGGGTCGGGTTGATGCCGGCGCAGTTGGGCAGCGCGGAGCCGGAGAAGACGTAGAGCCCGGGGGTATCGTGCACCTGCAGGGTGCGGTCCACCACGCCGAGCGCAGGGTCGTGACTGGCGCGGGTGCCGCCGAGGTCGTGCGAACTGCCGGCGCCGGTGAAGTACGGCCCTCGCCAGGTCTCGGTCGCGCCCATCGCGTGGAGAATCTCCTCGCTCTTGCGGCCGAAGAAGTCGCCCTGCCGCAGTTCGTTGGGCTGAAGCTGGAAGGTGACGCGGAGCAGCGGGAGCCCAAGTCCGCTGCGGTCGCGCAGGTGCGGGTGCAGGTCCAGGTAGTTCTGGCGATAGGAGAGGTTCTCCGGCTGGCAGCGGACCACGCCGATGTGCTGCCACTCCCGCAGGTGGCGGCGGTAGCCCGCGCCCCAGCGCGGCACCCGCTCCGGCAGCGACTCCCGCGCGATCTGCAGCGGCAGGAACTGGTTCTCCGCGCCGAGCGTGCCGCCGCCGACGAAGCCGTGGGGAACGCTGTCGAACTCCTCGGAGCAAAGGTCATCCATGACCACCGCCTGCGCGGCGGGGCCGGTGTGGCGATTGAAGACCGTATCGGGGAAGTAGCCGTCCACATGGGTGAACATCTTGACCATGTAGTGCTTGCCGAGTTGGCCGGTGGAGTTGCCGAGCCCGTCGGGGTGCTTGCCGTCGGCGGACAGGAACAGCAACCGCACGTTCTCGAAGGTGTAGGCGGCGAGGATGACGGTGTCGGCCTCCTGGATCTTCCGCTCGCCGTTGGGATCGACGTACTCGACGCCGCGCGCCCGGCCGTCGGCGTCGGTGACGATCCGGAGCGCGCGGCAATGGGTGCGCAGGTCGAGGTTGCCGGTCGCCAACGCCCGCGGCACCGAGGTCAACGCCGGGTGCCACTTGTCGCCGCGCCAGGAGCCGAAGCCGTTGTTCCAGGCGGTGTACGTCATCTCCGGCCAGCCGTCATAGTCGCGGGAGGTCATGCCCACCGGCACCATGTGCGGGTGGTAGCCCATGCCGCGGACGGCCTGGCTGAAGATCTCGCCCATGCGGAAGGGGCGCAGCGGCGGGAGGGGCGCCTCGCGGCTGCGCGGCGGCCACGGGTTCCCGTCGGCGCGGGTCACCGACGCAATCCACTCGGCCTCGCAGAAATGGGGTTCGAGTTCGTCGTAGCTGACCGGCCAGTCGATGGTGGTGCAGTCCTCGGGGAAGGCGCGCTTGCCGTGCCGCTCCTCCACCCAGGACCGCAGCCGCATGTGATGGGGATGGAACCGGCGGAGCCATGCCCCGTAGTGGATGACGGAGCCGCCGACGCCGTTCATCATCCGCCCGAGGGAGAACGTGAGTTCGGTGTCGGGTTCCCCCTCCGCTTTCCGCCAGCGGGGAATCTCGCTCATGAATTTCTCGCCGTACTCCTGGCGGCAGTAGTAGGTGGCGCCGAGTTCGTCCGGGCTGAAATCCTTGGGCAGCCAGTAGGGACCGGCCTCGAGCCCGACCACCTTGAGCCCGGCCTCGCACAGCATCGGCGCTATGCTGCCGCCCATCGCGCCGACGCCGATCATCACCACGTCGGCCTTCTTCGCCGGGGGAGCCGCGCCGCGCTGGGGGTCGTACCCGGGAACCTCATAGCCCTGCGGCGGGGTGCCGAGCGCATAGCCGACGTCGGCGAGGGACTGGATCAGGCCGCCCTTGGTGACGGGCTCCGGGCTGAGGTTTTCCTCGGCGGTGTTGTCGAGCCAGACGCCCGGGTGGCCCATCACCTTCCAGCCGAGCTTGTCGCGGTTCCCGCCGTGGAGCGGATCCGCGAACAGCCCTTCCTGGAGGTGGGCGCGCAGCAGGTCGAAAACCGCCGCCTGCGCCGGGACCTGCCAGCCGTCCACCTCACCCTGCTCCAGCGCGGCGAGGAGATCGTCCTGCTGCCGGGGCGAGCCGCCTGCGAAGTCGCCGCCCCAGCGGGCGGCGGCGGCGCGATCGAGGGCGGCGAGCCCCTCGCGGTAGGTCTCGCGCTTGTCGGCGAGGTAGCCGGACAACTGGAGGTCGACGTAGGCGAGCGCTCCGATCTCGACCGCGCCCGGGCCGGACTCGTCGGCGGGAAACAGCCGGTCGAACACGGCTCCGAGGGCGCGGGCCTCGCGCCCGGTCAGCGACAGCATCGATTCATCCTCCCGCGCCGGACGCGGCCAGCGCGCCGGGCCGGCCCGCCCGGGCCGGCAA
>JBJTKE010000385.1:0-4024 GCA_046096285.1 Chloroflexota bacterium | reverse complement strand
CGGGTGGGGGACGCGCGATCGCCTGCTTCGGGGGGCCAGGCCCGCCGCGTTCGCCCGCTAGCCCCGGTCGAGGATGTCCAGAACGGGGCCAAGCGCCTCCAGTCCCTCCACGGTGTTGGGGTCGATCCTGAGTTGTACGTGCCGAATTCCCTCCTCCGCGTAGGCGCTCAGACCGGCCGCAATCTCCTCCGGCGTTCCCCTCAGCGGCGCCTCGCGGAACGTCGTGCCGACCGCTCCCGGCAACTCGACCAGCACGCAGACGGTGCGCTCCATCGTGGAAGGATCTCGGCCGACCTCCCGGCAGGCCTCGTCGATCCGGTTGCGCAGCGCCGGCACCCCGTCCGCACGGTTTCCGGTCCACCAGAAAAAGGCGTTCCACCCGTCTGCGTAGCGTGCGGCGAGCCGCAGCATCCGGTCGCCGTTCGTCCCGACCATGATCGGCAGGCCGCCGGGTCGTGGCCCGCGCGGGCGAAGCTCGCACTCTCTCGCAGAATGGAACCGACCCTCGAAGTCCACATGGCCGTCGTGCAGGAGCCCATGGATGATCTGCACCGCCTCCTCGAAGCGGTCCACCCGATGGTCGAACGGATAGCCGTAGGCGTGGTACTCCGCCTCGTTCCAGCCTGCCCCCAGCCCAAGGATGAGCCGGCCGCCACTGATCTCGTCAACCGTGTCCGCCATCCGGGCGAGGAGCGCGGGATTGCGGAATCCGGTGCAACTCACGAACGGGCCGATCCTGATCCGCGAGGTCGAGGCGGCGACCGCCGACAGGAGCGTCCAGCACTCCCACTGTCCCTGGGGCTCCTCTCCCTCTGGCCGGAACAGGAAGTGGTCGGGCAGCCAGAACGAGTCAAGGCCCATCGCCTCGGCGGTCTTGGCCATCCGGAGGACATCGCTCCAACCCGGGGATGCGCCCGCCATCTCCCGCTCGGCGTGCGGGAAGAAGAAACCAATCTCGAGGGTCCGGCCTGCCGTGCCTCGCGCGGCCGTTCGATCACCCATGTCGGATCACCTCCTGGTAGCGTCCGAATCCGGCTTCGATCCTGCGGGCCCATCCGGTGCCCGGGACCCGGGACCCCGTCCACACACCAGGCGCTGGTCTCACCCGGACGTGCGGGGAATGCGCCTCAGTGGCCGTGTCCCGGATCGGACGGATGCAGGGGGACGTGGCGGTGGACAACCCCATCGGCGTGGAGACGTGCATGAAGACGGCGGTGCGCACGCTCCAGCGTCGCCCGCAGCGCCCGGAGCCGCTCCGCCTCCGGGCGCGGGGCGACCGTGTCGACGTAGGCGAGCGCGCCCTCGATCTGGTCCAGCACCGCCGAGGCGGCCGCGGCCGCGAACGGCGGGCGGCCGCCGACCCGGACCTGGACGGCGCTGGTATGGGCGGCGATCTCTCCCTTCCGGCCGCGCAGGCTGCCGCGCACCCGGAGCGCGATCCAGCTCGCGCGGTCGACCCGGACCGCGGCGCTGCCCGACGTCTCGAACTCCCCGCCGCCGTCGGCATCTGCGGCGACCAGCCCTCCGACCACCCCCTCCACCCGCTCGATCGGGGTCGCGACGGAGGCTATGCGCCAGGTCACCTCGAGCCGGCCTCCCCCATCGGGCAGGTCGATCACGGAGCCGGCCGCCCGGCCCTCGACCGCGAACTCGATCAGCGGTCCCACCGTGACGAAGGTGTTCCCGGCGCGGACCGCGTCCATCCACGCCGGGTAGTCGAACGGACGGTCGCCCAGGTGGGCGTAGGTGCGGATGCCGCCGAGCAGGGAGGCCGCCGTCATCTTGTCCGATCCGGCGACGAGCGGGATGTGGTGGCCGATGTCGAGGGAGCGGTACCAGTCTGCCAGGCCGTACGGGTTCACCTGCGCGTCGTAGGGGTTGAACGTCATCATCTCGATGGCGTGCACGAGGCCGAGCTCCATGTCGGCGACCCGCTCCGCCTGCGGGTTCGGCGCGTGCGGCAGCACCACCAGCCCGCCCTGCGCGATGCAGCGCTCGGCCCATTCCGCCATGGTGACCGCCAGCGGGTCGCCGATGGCGCCCTCGGCGGGCCCGGCAGTGCTCAGGGGATCGATCATCCGGCCGGAGTAGCCGAGCAGGGAGATATGGCCGAGAACCTGCATCCGGTTCTCGGTGCCCACGCGGACCAGGAACTCGCCGTCGCCCCCGAACTCCCGCGCGCCAAGCGTCGTCCGGCCGTCGAAGTCGGCCACGTTGGTGAACAGCTCGCCCCACTGCGCGGCCAGCAGGTTGACCACGTTCACGCCCTCGGCCGCCCCTTCCAGCAAGGCCGTCTGGGGACTGAGGAAGTGGACGTGGGTGTCGGCCGTGACCCAGCCGCGCTCGCGCCAGCGCAGCGTCCGCTCCAGCTCGAACCGGAGCTCATGCGTTTCCGGGCCGATCTCGACGACTGTCCGGATCGGGGCCACCTCGAAACCGCGGGAGATCTGGACGAACACCCTGCCCGGCGGCAGATCGGCCATGCACTCGCCAGGAATGTATGCATACTGATTCGCGCCGTTGACGAACTCGCCGGCAGTGTCTTCCCACCACAAGGGGTTGACCAGTCGATGGTGCCCGCGCGGCGGCAGATACTGCCCAGCCTCGTCGTGCAGGTGGAGCCGGACCGGGACCGCCTGCCCTGTTGCCGCATCGACGACCCGGATCCGCACCGGCCGCTCCGCCGCGGCCACCGGCGACCAGCGCAGCGCCGGCGCCGAAATGGCCGCCCTCTGATCGCCCGCAAGGTCCGCCGACAGCACCGTGCCGGGGCCGGTGGCGAGGTGGATGCGGGCGGCCGGGTGGGCCGCGAACTCCACCAGGACCGCCCGCGACGAGGTCGCAGGCTGCACGTCGGGGTCGGGCCCGAGCCAGCGGGCATGGTCGTAGTCGAGCGCGGCGCGGGCGGAGATCACCGTGCCAAGGTCGATCGCGATGGCGGGATCCCGGGAATCGGCGTCGAGTTCGCCGAGGCGGTCGAGGGCCACGCCGTCGGGAAGTTCGAGGCGCAGCGTCCGGCGCACCCCAGGCCGCAGGGGGTGCTCCGAGAGCGTCGTGGCGGACACGCCGTAGACGATCGAGCGCTCCTCGCCAGGCTGCAAGACGATGGCCGAGATCTCCTCATCGGGGCGCGGGTTGGACAGGGCGTACAGCCAGAGATTCTCCCCCGGAGCGAGCCGCCCGGAGTCGTGCCGGATCTCGGAGCGGCCGGCCGTGCGGGCCGCAGGGCGGCCGCGCTGAGCGTCCTCGGACGCGGTCGAGAAGACCAGCGGCCCGACAGCGGGGACCGCGGCGAACGGACTCGCGCCCCAGCCGACGTGCCGCTGCTGGATGGCGAAGCGGCGCAGCACGGGAGTCGCGGCCGCCGTGCCGTCGGCGTAGGCCAGCGCGTAGGTCGAGACGAGATCGCCGAGACGGTTGCCGAGGTCGTCGCCGGCGCCGGGAATCGGGCCGAGCGGAGCCAGTCCAACCGGATCCTCCGGAGATCGGTCCTCGACAGCGTGCAGCACCACCAGCCAGGCCGCGTGAAGCCCGGGCGTGGCGACCCGGACTTCGCCGGCGCCCGGCGCCAGCAGGATCACGTTGGGGCGGCCGGGTTGGCCGAGGTCGAACGGCACGCCGCGAAACGCCCGCTCGCCGAACGCGCCGCCGCTCCAGTCGGCGTGCGGTCCGCCCCCCTCCCGCAAGGCGAGCCCGCCGTTCAGCTCCGCGCGGTCGGCATTGCACGCGCGTTCGAGCGAGATCGGTGAGAAATGCGGGGAGACGGGGATCACCATGGGATCTCTCCGGTCTGCATTCCAGCGTTTCTCCATTCTCACATAGATGGGCAGTCAGTTAATCAACCACGGATTCGCAGGTGGTCTGTCGATCTCCCGGAATCGACGGGAAGCGGTGCTCCGCAGACCTCGGGCAAGGCGGGTAGAAGCCGTCGCCACAGGCTCCCGGCTCACCCTGCTGCCCGCCGACCACCCGCCCGCACCAGTGCGGTCCCAGCCCCTCGATCCAGCGGCCGGGGACATTGATC
>JBJTKE010000384.1:0-2456 GCA_046096285.1 Chloroflexota bacterium | reverse complement strand
GAATTTGGTCTTCACGGGCAGCTTGTACTGCGCCAGGCGCATGGCCTCCTTGGCGATTTCGGGGGTGATGTCGGCACCGCCCATCTCGAACAGGATGCGGCCCGGCTTGACGACGGCGACCCAGTACTCCGGGTTGCCCTTGCCGGACCCCATGCGGGTTTCGGCGGGCTTCTGGGTGACCGGCTTGTCGGGGAAGATCCGGATCCAGATCTTGCCGCCACGCTTCAGGTAGTTGGTGATGGCGCGCCGGGCGGACTCGATCTGCCGGCTGTTAACCCAGGCCGGCTCCACCGCCTGCAGGCCAAACTCGCCGAAGGCGATGCTCGACCCCCGGTAGGCCTGACCGTTCATGCGCCCCTTCATCATCTTGCGGTACTTGGTCCGCTTGGGCATCAACATGACGAACCACACTCCAGACGCTCGGCCCATAGCCCCACGGCCGTCCTGCCGAGGGTTTCGGGGCCAGTCCCCCGCCGACCGGGGGAATCGAACCGGGCCCGGCTAGATGGCCGGCGCCCCCGCGAGGTCGGCCGTGATGGTCGCCTCGGTGACCGGCTTGCGCTCCGGCATCACTTCGCCCTTGTAGACCCACACCTTGACGCCGATCCGGCCGTAGGTGGTGTGGGCGTGGACGACGCCGTAGTCGATGTCGGCGCGGAGGGTCTGGCGGGGAACCCGGCCATCCATCTCGGTCACCGAGCGGCTCATTTCGGCCCCGCCGAGGCGGCCCGAGAGGGTGATCTTGACGCCCTTTGCGCCGCGCCGGACGGCCTGCTGCACGGCGTGCTTCATGGCCCGGCGGTAGGAGACGCGGCGGGAGATCTGCTCGGCGATGGACTCCGCGATGAGGCGGGCGTCGGTCTCCGGGACCTTGATCTCCTCGATCTTGAGGTGGATCTTCTTGCCGACAGCCTTTTCGAGCATGGCGCGGATTCGCTCGACGTTGGCGCCCTGCTTGCCGATGACGATGCCGGGCTTGCTGGTGTGCAGCGTGACATCGACCTTGTTGGCGGAGCGTTCGAGCTCGATCTTCGAGATGCCGGCGCGGGTGAGTTCCTTCATCACCAGCTAGCGGATCGCGAGATCCTCATGGAGCTGTTCGGTGTAGTTGCGCTCCGCGTACCACTTCGACTCCCAGTCGCTGACGAACCCCAGCCTGAAGCCAATGGGATTGACCTTGCGTCCCATCCTCTAGCCCTCCCGGTCTTCGGCGACCACCGTGATGTGGGTGTTGCGCCGGGTGATGCGGCCGACCCGGCCGCGCGCTTTCGCCTTGAACCGCCGGTAGGACGGGGCGTCGTCGGCATAGATTTCCTTGATCCAGAGTTTGGCGGGATCGAGGTCGTAGTTGTGCTCCGCGTTGGCGGCCACCGAGACGAGCAACTTGTGGACGTCAGCGGCGGTCCGGTTCGGCAGGAACCGGGCGATGGCGATGGCGTCGTTGACCCTGCGGCCGCGGACGGCGTCGACGACGAGGCGGGCCTTGCGCGGCGAGACTCGGATGTTCGTGACCTTGGCTCGGACCTGCATGATGTGCCTCCCTGGCCGCTAGCGGCGGCCGCGGCGGTCGGCGTCCTTGCCATGCCCGCGGTAGTTGCGGGTCGGGGCGAACTCGCCGAGTTTGTGGCCCACCATCTGCTCGGTGATGAAGATGGGCACGTGCGACTTGCCGTTGTGAATGGCGACGGTGTGGCCGACCATTCCGGGAAAGATGGTGCTGGCGCGCGCCCAGGTCTTGACCACCTTGCGGTCCTGGGCGCGGTTCATGGTTTCGATTTTCTGGAACAGCTTGGGGTCGATGTACGGCCCCTTCTTGCTCGACCTCGACACGTCCTGGACCTCCTGGTCTGCTACTTGCGCTTCGCGGTCCGGCGACGCACGATCATCGAGTCGGTCCGCTTGTTGTTCCGGGTCCGCTTGGTGGCGGGCTTGCCCCACTTGGTCTTGGGCTGGCCGCCGATGGGGGCCTTGCCCTCGCCGCCGCCGTGCGGGTGGTCGCGCGGGTTCATGACCGAGCCGCGGACGGTCGGGCGCCAGCCCTTGTGGCGGTTGCGACCGGCCTTGCCGATGACGATATTCTCGTGGTCGACGTTGCCAACCTGCCCGAGCGTGGCCATGCAGTCGAGGTGGACGAGGCGCACCTCGCCGGACGGCATGCGGAGGGTGGCATAGTCGCCGGACTTGGCCATCAGCTGGGCGGAGGTGCCGGCGGAGCGGCACATCTGGCCGCCGCGGCCGGGATACAGCTCGAGGTTGTGGACCTGGGTGCCGGTCGGGATGTTGCGCATCGGCAGCGCGTTGCCGGTGCGGATGGGGGCATCGGGTCCGGACTGCACCATGTCGCCGACCTGGATGCCGACGGGGGCGAGCATGTAGCGCTTCTCGCCGTCGACGTAGAACAGGTGGGCGTTGCGGGCGGAGCGGTTGGGGTCGTACTCGATGGCGGCGACCCCAAC
>JBJTKE010000383.1:0-17955 GCA_046096285.1 Chloroflexota bacterium | reverse complement strand
GACCACCGCGAGGGGGGCGTCGAGCGCCTCGCGGGCGGGCCCCTGCTCGCTATGGGCGTCGCGGTCGCCGAGCAGGGCCGCGGGCGGTCCCGCGCCGGGCAGGGCCTCCGGGCGGCCGCCCGCGGCGTGGCAGGCCTCGGCGAGGGTGATGCCGTCGGCGTCCCGGAGATCGAGCAGGGCGGGGTCGAAGCACCCGGCGAGGGCGCGGCTGCCGAGGTAGGTCGTGTGGAACCGCAGCCCTTCCTCGTCGGCGAAGGCGACGACGTCGAGGTGAAAGGGCAGCGGCCGTCCGGCCCGCCCTTCCGCGACGGCAAGCGCCAGCAGGACGCCGAGCGGCCCGTCGTAGCGGCCTGCGTCGCGCACGCTGTCGAGGTGGCTGCCGAGCAGCAGCGCGGGCGCGCCGGGGTCGGCGGCGGGCAGGCGGCCGATGAGGTTGCCCGCCGCGTCGCGCCGGACCGCCAGTCCGGCGGCGGCCATCCAGCCAGCGACGAGGCCGGTCGCGGCGGCGAGGGCGGGCGTGCCGTAGCCGCGGGTGATGCGGCCGGGTTCCGCGGTGCAGGCGGCCAGTGCGTCGCACCGGGCCATGATCTCGCGGGCGGCTGCGGTGGTCTCGTGGCCGGTCACCGCGGCCTCACGAGCCGCGGTAGGTGGAATAGGCCCACGGGGAGCAGAGCAGCGGCACGTGGTAGTGGGCATCCGGGTCGGGGATGCCGAACCGGATCGGGATGTCGTCGAGGAACGGCGGGTCGCCGGTGACGGTTCCCAGCCGGGCCCAGTAGGCGCCCGCGGCAAAGGTGAGTTCGTAGACGCCGCGAGCGAGGCCGTCGCCCTCGAGGAGCGGGGCGCCGGTGCGGCCGTCCTCGTTGGTGACGGCGCGGGCGACCGTCTGGCGCGCGCCATCCGGGCCGATGCGGACCAGTTCGATCGCCATGCCGGCGGCAGGGCGCCCGTTGGCGGTGTCGAGGACGTGGGTGGTGAGGCGGCCCGGCATGGTGGCTACCGGCTCATCTTGAGGTAGATGTTGCCGAAGGCGGGGAAGGGGTCGCTGTAGATCCTCGCGCCATCCTCGCGCTCGCCGAAGGGGTCGCGGGTCCGGTTGGTGGCGGTGAACTCGACTTCCGAAACTTCCGGGAAGCGCTCCAGCACCCGCTCGCCCATGACGTGGATCAATTGCTGGATGGACTCGCTGACGAGATCGGCGAAGACCGCCGCGCAGATGTCCCGCACCTGCTCGGAGGGGACGAAGCGGGCGGGGTCGCCGAGCATGTCGGCGGGATCGGCGTAGCGCCAGCCGACCTCCATGAAGGTGTAGAGCGGCCGGTCCTTGCGTTCGGGCAGGGTGGTGTACCCGTCGCGGACGAAGGCGGTGAAGGCGGACCCGGTGAGTTTCATCAGATGGATGTCGCGCCGCCAGCACTGGTGGTCGGTGACCGTGACCGCGCCGTTTGCCTCGCGCCGCAGGCGGACGGTGGCCTCGCCGTAGTCGCCGCGGCGGCTGTCGAGCAGGTTGCCGCTCGGCGCGAAGCCGCCCGGGCCGGGCAACGGGTAGCCCGTGAACGGGAGTTCCCGGCCGGTGATCCGCAGGTCGCGCAACTGGTCGTAACCGGCGGCGAAGCGCGCGCCGAGGAAGGCGCACAGGCCCTCGAGGGTCGCGCCGTCGTAGGCCAGCGTCTCGCGGATCACGAAGTTCTTCATGCTGTCGGTGGCGACGACCATCGAGTTGTCGCCCTCCGTGTAGGAGGGCAGGAAGTCGTCGCCATAGACCTCGACGTCGATCTCGGCGGCGAGGAGGTCGTTGTCGCGGCCGGCGAAGGCCGACTCGGGGATGCGGCGAACGCCTCGCAGGGGCGTGGCCCGGGTGCGATAAACGGGGACGCGGCGCTTGCCGTAGCTGATGTCGTACTGCATGGGGCTGGTCCTGGTGGCTGCGGCGCCGCGGCCGGGGCGGGTCCATCCCGCCTGCGGCGGCGCCTGCGCTGGCGACGTGCCGCGGAGTTTCGCCGGATTGCCGCCAGTTGTGAAGGGGGGAGGCGGTCAGGCCGGGTCCTGCCGCACGAGGTCGGCCAGGCGGTGCCAGGCGATCCGCTCGATCTCGGCCGTGGCGGCGGCGATTTCCTGCGGCGGCGTGTTGCCGAGCCTGCGGGCGAATCCGGTGAGGATCGCCTCCTTCCGGTTCTCCCGCGCGCAGATCACGAAGGGGAAGCCGAAGCGCTCGCGGTAGGCCGCGTTGGCCTCGGAGAAGCGGGCGACCTCGGCCGGGGTGAGCGCGCCCGCGTCGAGTCCGGCGGCGCGCTGCTCGGCGGTGGACTCGCGGGTGAGCGTTCCGGCGAGCGCGGCGCGCCCGACCAGGTCCGGATGGGCGCGGATGAGATCGATCCGGGCCTGCTCGGGCGCCGCCCGGACGACGGCGCACATGGCGGCATGGAGCGCGGGGAGATCGGCGAAGGGTCGGGCTTCCCACGCTGCCCCGGCGATCCACGGCGAGTGCTCGAAGACGCCGCCGAAGCGCGCCAGGAACGCGTCCCGGTCGAGTGCGTTGACGTCGCAGATGGAGAGCGGGGGCATGGGCGCCTCACCGGCCGGGCCGCCGCCTCCCGGCCCGGGAGGCGGCGGCCCGGAGGCCGTCAGTCGAGCAGGGGGTAGGCCGGAAGGGTGAGGAAGGTCTCGAAGCCCTCGCCGAGGACGAGTTCGTCGAGGATCACCGCGGCGTCGCCGAGGCGGCCTGCGCCGCCGCCGCCCAGCCGCGCGAGTTCCTCCTCGCGGATGGTCCGGTAGAGGTCGGCGGTCATGGTCTGGCCGTCGGCCAGCACGGCGCCGTTGCGGATCCACTGCCAGAGTTGGGCGCGGGAGATCTCGGCGGTGGCGGCGTCCTCCATCAGGTTGAAAATGGCGGCGGCGCCGATGCCGCGCAGCCAGTTGTCGATGTACTGCAGGGCGACCGAGATGTTCATGCGGACGCCGGCCTCGGTGACCTGGCCGCCAGGCACGCGGAAATCGACCAGTTCCGCCGCCTCGACGCTGACGTCGTCGCGCTGGCGGTGCTTCTGGTTGGGTTTGGCCTGGAGGATGGCGTCGAAGGCCTCGACCGCAACCGGCACCAGGCCCGGGTGAGCCACCCAGGTGCCGTCGTAGCCGTCGCCGGACTCGCGGGTCTTGTCCTCGCGCACCTTGGCGAAGGCGGTTTCGTTGACCTCGGCGTCGCGGCGGGAGGGAATGAAGGCGGACATGCCGCCGATGGCGTGCGCCCCGCGCTTGTGGCAGGTTTTGACCAGCAGCAGGGCGTAGGCGCGCATGAAGGGCACGGTCATCGTCACCTGGGCGCGGTCGGGGAGGACCATGTCCGGGCGGTTGCGGAAGGTCTTGATGGCGCTGAAGATGTAATCCCAGCGGCCGGCGTTGAGGCCGGCGGCGTGGTCGCGCAGTTCGTAGAGGATCTCCTCCATCTCGAAGGCGGCGGGCAGCGTTTCGATCAGCACGGTGGCGCGGACCGAGCCGTGCGGCACGCCGACCTGCTCCTGCGCCGCGGTGAAGACCCGGTTCCACAACCGGGCTTCGAGATGGGACTGCAGCTTCGGCAGGTAAAAGTAGGGTCCGGAGCCGCGCTTCAGCAGTTCGGCGGCGTTGTGGAAGAAGTAGAGCCCGAAGTCGACGAGACTGCCGCTGGCCTCCTCGCCGTCGATGAGGATGTGGCGCTCGGGCAGGTG
This sequence comes from Chloroflexota bacterium, assembly GCA_046096285.1. Classification (GTDB taxonomy): domain Bacteria; phylum Chloroflexota; class Chloroflexia; order Thermomicrobiales; family UBA6265; genus CADCWF01. Next base: position 14,251 of record JBJTKE010000383.1, on the reverse strand, counting down.
CCAGCCGCGCGGGCGCACCACCAGCGTGGCCGTGCGCTCGCCCAGTTCGTAGCGCTTGCCGTCGGGGTTGGCGAACGAGATGGTGCGGCGGACGGCGTCGCGGAGGTTGAGTTGCCCGTCGACCACGTTGAACCAGGTGGGGGAACTCGCGTCCTCGAGGTCGGCCATGAACACCTTCGCCCCGGAATTGAGGGCGTTGATGACCATCTTGCGGTCGCAGGGGCCGGTGATCTCGACGCGCCGGTCGGAGAGATCGGCCGGAGCCGGGGCGACCTGCCAGTCGCCGGTGCGGACGGCGGCGGTTTCCGGCCAGAAGCCGAGGCTGGCGCCGGCGTCGATGGCGGCCTGGCGGTCCTCGCGGCCCGCCAGCAGTTGCTTGCGGATCGGGTTGAACTGCCGGTTCAGGCCCGCCACGAAGGCGAGCGCCTCCGGGGTGAGGACCTGGTCGAAACCGGGATGCATCTCGCCGCGAATCTCGATGCCGCTGTCCATCGTTCCTCCGTGCGCGCCGCTGCCCGCAGGTCTGCTCTGCGTCAATCGCGCCGTATGGTATCGCGCCGCGCCCTGGGGCGGGACGCGGCGATGCCGGAGCGGATGGCCGCTCCGGCATCGTGGCGGGTCTGGTTCGCCCGTCAGGGCAGGTAGTTGAAGGGGTTGTAGGTGACGCCGAGGTACTCGACCATGAAGTGCAGATGGGAGCCGGTGGAGTTGCCGCTGCTGCCCATGTACCCGATGATCTCGCCCTTCCTGATCGTCGCGCCCGGTTCCACGGCGTACTCCGAGAGGTGGCCGTAGCCGGTCTCGAACCCGTTCTCGTGATCGAGTTTCACGTACCAGCCGAGCCCGCAGTCGCACCAGCCCGCCTCGGTGACCACCCCGCCGTCGGCGGCCATGACCGGGGTGCCATAGGGCGCCGCGAGGTCGATGCCGTTGTGGACGTGGCAGCCCCATGCGGCGTTGTAGCCGTAGTGCCACCAGTACTGGCTGCAGCCGTAGCCCTGGGTGAAGGTGAACCGCTTGACCGGGTACATGAACGTCCCGGTCGCGAGGCCCGAGCCAGACGCGGGAGCGCTGGCGTAGCTGGCGTCCTCGAGGTAGTCGCCGAATGCCCAGCCGGTGACGCCGCCGGAGCGCACGAGGTACCAGCCGTTGCCGGCGGGGTCGGTCTGCGGTCCCTGCAGCACCTCGACCACCTCGAACTCCTCGGCCGCGCCGATGCGCTCGGCGTCCGGCGCGGGATCGGCGCGGAGGTTGAGCCCGGCGCGGTCGTCGGTCAGGACCTTCGCCCACGACATCAGGCTGCCGGACGTGGCGCTTTCGCTGGTGGCCGGGCCGTCGCCGACCACGGTCCCGGCGGATTCGTCCTCGACGGTCTCCGGCAGATCGGGGCTGGCGGCGGGCAGATCGATGGGGGAGAGGGTCTCGCCGGCGATCCAGCCCTCGGAGTCGCCGATGGAGACGGGCCACCAGCGGTTGCCGTCGGCCCACACGGTCTCGGAGGAGGCGAGGCGCAGCATCACCTCCGTGCCGTAGCCGACGCTCCACAGCACCTCGCCGGCGATGCCGGGTTCGGCCCGGAAATTCGCGCCGCCTTCCTCGCTGACCCAGGCCATCTCGCCGCCGGTGTACTCGCCGTCGACGGCGTCGATGGACGGTTCGCCGGATCCGGAGGCGGCTTCCTCGCCGGACGGCTGCCACTGGAGCAGGGTGGCGTCGCCCTGGGCCGCGCCCTCGCCGTCGCCGCCGTCGAGCACGAGGCTGAACCCCGCCACCCATCCGTCGCCGAGCGGCGAACTGACGGGCCACCAGCGGGTTTCGCCGTCGGCGTCGAGCACGGTGTCGAACTCGCCGGTGCGCAGGCCGAGCCAGGTGCCGTCGTCGAGGGTGCCGAGAATCGCGCCGTCATAGCCGGGGGATTCGCGCAGGTTGATGCCGTCCGGGTTGGAGACGACCGCGGAGTCCGCGGCGCGCGCCGGGGGCGCCCAGCCGACGGCCGGGGCCAGTGCCGCGGCCAGCAGGCCAGCAGCGAGCGCGGCGCGCAGGACGCCGCTCCGTGGGGATCGGTGTCGGACCATGACGTGCTCCCTCGCCCTCGGCCGGGGCGCCGCCTCACCGGCGACCCGGCGGCCGGTCGCGAACCCCGGCCGTTAACGGTACGGATGGCGGCCGGAATGCGGATTCCAGCCGGATGCGGGAGCGGGGCGGTGAGCGCGGCTGTACGGACATCGCGCTGCAGGGCGACGATAGCAACGGTCATGTACGGACGCAAGGCCATAGGGGGTTACTGCCTGAACGGTTGGGACCAATGGGCATATGCGGTTCCCAATGCGAGGCGAGCTCGCGAAACCGCCTTGCAAAGCATGACTTTCAGTCACAGACTGATGGCGGTCGGCGCCGGGCACGCGAACGCCGGGCGGGGGATCGATCCCCCGCCCGGGGCCCCGGTAGTCGGCATTCGCCGGACCGCTACGGCAGGTACCAGAGCGGGTCGTAGGGAACGCCGTTGAACTGGGTGATGAAGTGGAGGTGCGACCCGGTCGAGTTGCCGGTGGTGCCGAGCGAGGCGATGCGCTCGCCCTTGGCCACCGCGTCGCCGGGGTTGACGGCATAGGCCACGAGGTGCCCGTACACGGTCTTGAAGCCGTTGCCGTGGTCGATCTTCACGTAGTAGCCGAGCCCGCAGTCGCACCAGCCCGCCTGCTCGACGATGCCGCCGTCCGCCGCGTAGACAGGGGTCCACTCGTTGGCCGCGAGGTCGATGCCGTTGTGGAAGTTGCAGCCGAGACCGGAGTCCCACGGCTCCAGCGCAAAGCCGGTGCAGCCGAAGCCCTGGGTGAAGACGTAGTCCGCGACCGGGTACATGAACGATCCGGTGGCGACGCCCGCGTCACCGAAGGGGAAGCCCTCGCCGAACGGGTGATCATCGCCGAAGGGGAAGCCGTCGCCGAAGGGGGAGTCGTCGGCGGCATCCTCGTCGTCGGCGTCCTCGGCGGCGTCCCATGATGCGCCGCTGACCTCCGGGGCGGGGGGGCCATCGGCGCGGGCGAGGTAGGCGCCGAAGACCCAACCGGTGACGCCGTCGTCGGTGACCATGTACCAGGGGTTGCCGAGCGGGTCGATCGCCGGGCCATCCATCACCTGGATGACGTCGCCCTCTGCGGCCAGGCCGACCCGCTCGGCGTCGGGCGCGCCGTCGGCGCGGATGTTGAGGCCCTCGCCGTCGTCGGTGCTGACCTCCACATAGTCGCCGCCGTAGAACGCGGGGGCGGCGGCCGCCGCCGGAGCCGGCGCCGCGAGTTCCGGGGTGGTGGCCCCGGACGCCCAACTGGCGGGCTCCAGGAAGTCGCCGCTGACCCAGCCGGCCACCCCGCCATGCCGGACCGGCCACCAGCGGCTGCCGTCGGCGTAGACCGTCTCGGCTTCGCCGACCCGGAGGTCGAGGAGAGCCCCGCCCGGGAGGGCGGCCAGCACGGCCCCGGCAAGCCCGGGTTCGGCGCGCATGTTCACGCCGTCGGGTTCGCTGACGGAGGCGGCGGCGGCGCCCGCCAGGTCCCAGCCGCCGTCGCCGTCGATGACCGCCGGGGCGGTCTCCTTCCAGGCGGCGATGGCGGCCTCGCTGGCGGTTATCGGGGCGGGCTCGGACGCGGCCTCCGCGACCGGACTGAGTTCGAGGTAGAAGCCGGAGACCCAGCCATCGCCGGCATGGGTGCGAACGGGCCACCAGCGGGTTGATCCGTCGGGATCGCTGACGGTGTCGAGCCGGCCGGTGCGGAGGGTGACCGGCGTGCCGTTGGCGAGGGTGGCGAGGACCTCCGCGCCGAAGGAGGGCCCGGCGCGCAGCGAAAGCCCGTCTTCGGCATGGGCGATCCAGGCGGTGTCCGCGGCGAGCGCGGCCGGGACCGGTGACCAGGGCGACGGCGCCAGCGACCAGCCGATGCCGGCCGCGGCAATGGCGGCGGCGAGTGCGGCGCGGCGCGCGGCGCGGAACAACGCGGACATCCCATCCCTCCCCGGCGCTGCCGCCGGCGGACCGGCCGGGCCGCCGCGCCCTCCCCTCGGCCGGCAACGCGCCGGCAACGATCGCCGCCCCGGAATGCCGGAGCGGCGGGGCCGTCCGGCGCGGACCGGGCGGCGAGCAGCGCAAATACGAGCTGCGGGTTACGGATTGCGGGTTGCGGGGAGCCGGAGCCGGACGGGCCAGCCATCGGTCCGGGATGCCGGTACTCTAGCACTGTACGTTCACTTTCACAAGCCCCAGGCGTATTGTGCCTGAAAGTCACAATCCAATCGCCCCAACCGGGCAGATAATCCTCAAATAATCGGCTGGACCAGCCCTGAGTCCTTTCAGAGAAGTGACAACGAGGCACTGTTCGCCGAAAGCGGAGCGGTGCACACCCGGCAGGTGCGGACCCGGCCGGCAGCGGCCCCGCCGGGACGGGCTTCCCGGTGCTTCCTCCGCCGCCGGGGGCCGCTGCCGCCCGGTCCGCTGCGCGCGGGGGTGGGGGCGGAGCCTCTGCTATACTCGCCTGCCGGGCGTTGAAACCGTGGCAGGACCGGGCGTTCCGGGCGGCTGTGGTGCAATGTTGGCCCGCGCGGCGCGCCGCCGGCGCGTCGCCTCCTCCTCTAGAAGAAGGGGCGTTCGAGCGTGAAGTTGACCGTCGAGCGGCTGCCCGGCAGCCGCGCCATGCTGGACATCACCGCCGACGACGCGGAGTTTGCACAGGCGATGGACGCCGCCTACCGCCGGGTCGCCCAGCAGGTGACCGTTCCCGGCTTCCGCAAGGGCAAGGCGCCGCGCGGCATGATCGAGAAGCAGTTCGGGCGCGGCGTCTTCCTCGAGGAGGCCCATCGCCTGCTGATGGACGACCTCTACCGGGGCGCCATCGAGAGCGCCGACCTCACCCCGGTCGGCCAGCCCGAGGTGCAGATCACCCAGATCGAGCCGCTCGCCTTCACCGTCACCGTCCCGGTCTACCCGGAGATCGACGCCGGCAACTACGGCGAGGTCCGGGTCGAGCCGATCGACGCCATCGTTCAGGACGAGGAGCTCTCCGAGGCGATCGAGCGGCTGCGCCGCGACGCCAGCCCGTGGGTCGATCCCGAGGAGGAGGGCATGGAGCTCGGGCCCGACAACGTGCTCCAGCCGAAGCTGCGCTCCCCTCGTGACGGCGACCAGGTGACCATCGACTACACCGTCTGGGAAGAGACCCCGGAGCAGTCGGAGGAGGAGCAGGACGCCCAGTTCGTGCTCGGCGAATCCGGCCTGCTCGACCGGCTCGAGGACGAGATCAAGAAGCTCCGGATCGGCCAGACCGTCCAGTTCGATGCCAGCTTCTCCGAGGACGACGAGGTCGTCGATCCCGGCCTGCGCGGCAAGACCATGCACTACACCGTCACCCTGAAGGGGCTGAAGCAGCGCGACGTGATGGCGCTCGACGACGACTTCGCGAAGACCGTGGCCGACGTCGACACCCTCGGCGAACTGCGCGAGCGAATGCGTTCCAGCATTCACCAGGAGAAGACGTCGGCGGCCCGCTCGCAGGTGCTGTCCGGCATCGTCGAGCGGATGGCCGAGGGAGCGAGCTTCGAGATTCCCGAGGCGATGATCTCCGACGCCGTCGACGAGGACCTCAACGCGATGCGCCAGCGTCTCGCCCAGCGCGGGCTGGCCATGGACGCCTACCTCCGGCTGACCGGCCAGTCCGTCGACGACCTCCGGCGCGATGGCCGCGAGGCGGCGGAGAAGAGGCTGCGCCAGTCGCTGCTGCTGCGCGAAATCGCGCGGCGGGAGGCGATCGAGGTCGACGACGCGGAAATCGCCGAGTCGGTGGAGCGGATGGTCGGATCGGCGGCGGGCGCCGGCAACCCGCAGCAGGCAGAGGCCTTCTTCCGCAGCGACTACGTGCGCAGCAGCCTGCGCAACGAACTGTTCGACCGCAAGCTGCAGGAGCGGCTGGTCGAGATCGCCACCGGCGGCCGCGGCGCGGTGCTGCACGCCTGGGCGCCGCCCGCCGCCGAGGTCTCCGAGGCCGAGGTGCAGGCGGTGGTTGCCGCGGCGATCGCGGACTCCGGCCCGGAGGCAAGTTCCGACGACAGCTCCGACGACAGCTCGGACGACGAGTCGGGGTCCTCCCCGGAGGTGTAGCGACGGCGCGGCCCCGGGCCGGTTCGTCCGGGGCCGCGTCCGGCCACGCTGAACGAATCGGGCCATTCGTCCGAGGTTTGCCCGGCCGCTCGTCCGTTCGGGACAAACGGCTCGCGGGCCCCGCTACCGGCCCGGTGCGCGCAGCGACTATCATTCAACGCAGTACAGCGAGCGTTCCGCGGCCCGTCGCCGCATGACGCCGCGACGTCGCCGGCCCGGCCGGGAGGCGCGCGGCACGAGGACCCTCAATGAAGATTCCGACGATCGAGAACCTGGTGCCGATGGTGGTCGAGAGCACCAACCGCGGCGAGCGCGCCTTCGACATCTACTCGCGGTTGCTGAAGGACCGGATCGTTTTCCTCGGCACGCCGGTGGACGACCAGATCGCGAACGTGATCATCGCCCAGATGCTCTTCCTCGCCCACGAGGACCCCGAGCAGGACATCCGCCTCTACATCAACAGTCCGGGCGGCGTCGTCTATTCCGGGCTCGCCATTTACGATACGATGCAGATGATCAAGCCGGATGTGGCGACCTTCTGCATGGGCATGGGCGCCAGCATGGCGGCGGTGCTGCTCGCCGGCGGCGCAAAGGGCAAGCGGTTCGCGCTGCCGAACGCGCGGGTGATGATTCACCAGGGCTCGGCCGGGTTCCGCGGCGCGGTGCCGGACATCGAGGTGGTCGCGCGGGAGACGCTGAGCCTCACCACCAAGCTGACCGAGATCCTCGCCCATCACTCCGGCCAGGAGTTCGACAAGGTCAAGCGGGACACCGAGCGGGACTACTACATGACGGCGTCGGAGGCCAAGGAGTACGGCATCATCGACGAGGTGCTCGAGCCGGAGTCCCGCGCGGCGGCGGTCGCCACCGGGGACGCCGAGCCGGGCAGCGGCAAGAAGTAGGTCCCGGCCTGCGGGTCGAACGGGCGCCAGCCGGCAGCGGGAAGGTCGGCGACGGGAGGGCGCGACGGCATGAACACGACGCGAGGTGGGCGGGTGCATTACCGATGTTCCTTCTGCAACAAGGGCCAGGAAGAGGTGCGGCGGCTGATCGCCGGGCCGAACCAGGTCTACATCTGCGATGAATGCGTGCAGCTCTGCCGCGAAATCATCGAGGAGGAGGAGGCTCCCGCGCCGCGGCCGGAACCGGGGTTCACCCGGGTGCCGACGCCGCGCAAGCTCTACGAGCAGCTCAACCAGTACGTGATCGGCCAGGACCGCGCCAAGAAGATCCTCTCGGTGGCGGTCTACAACCACTACAAGCGGATCAACGCCGGCCTCGAGGGCGACGAGGAGGTGGAGCTCCAGAAAAGCAACATCCTGCTCGTCGGGCCGACCGGCTGCGGCAAGACGCTGCTCGCCCAGACGCTGGCCAAGCTGCTCGACGTGCCGTTCAGCATCGCCGACGCCACCGCCCTCACCGAGGCCGGGTACGTGGGCGAGGACGTCGAGAACATCCTGCTCCGGCTGATCCAGTCCGCCGGGGACGTCGCCCGCGCCCAGACCGGGATCATCTACATCGACGAGATCGACAAGATCGCCCGCAAGTCGGACAACCCGAGCATCACCCGGGATGTCTCCGGCGAGGGCGTGCAGCAGGCGCTGCTGAAGATCATCGAGGGTACGGTGGCGAACGTGCCGCCCCAGAGCGGCCGAAAGCACCCGCACCAGGAATACATCCAGATCGATACCCGGAACATCCTCTTCATCTGCGGGGGCGCTTTCGAGGGGCTCGAGCAGATCGTCGCCAAGCGCATCGGCAAGCAGGCCCCGATCGGGTTCGGCGGCGGCGAGGGCTCCAAGGCCCCCGACCGCAACGTGCTGCAGCACGTGACCCACGACGACTTGCTGAAGTATGGGCTGATCCCGGAGTTCGTCGGCCGCCTGCCGGTCACCGTCTCGCTTGACGAACTGACCCAGGATGACCTGATCCGCATCCTCACCGAGCCGAAGAACGCGGTGGTCAAGCAGTACCAGAAGTTCTTCGCGCTCGACGATGTGGACCTGACGTTCACCGACGACGCCCTGCTCGCCACCGCCCGCCAGGCGGAGGAGCGCAAGACGGGCGCGCGCGGGCTGCGCACCACCATCGAGGAGGTGTTGCTCGAGGTGATGTACGAGATCCCCTCGCTCGACAACGTGCGCAAGTGCGTCGTCGACGCCAACGTCATCAACAACCGGTCCCGGCCCCTGCTGATGACCGTCAACGACGACGAGATTCCCTACGCCGAGACGGCGTAGCGGCCACGCTCCGGGCCCGGAGACCGCCCCCGTTCCCGCCTGCCGGGAGCGGGGGCGGCGCTTTTTGCGGGATGACCTGTCAGCGCCGCAGCGCGCCGCAGTCGTAGAGCGTGTCGAGCGCGGCGAGCGGGTTGGCGGCGGGCCGCCCCGGGGTCTGCCATGCGGCGGGCGGCACGGGCGCGCAGTTCTCCCCGACCCAGCGAATGTTCGGCGTCAGGAAGAGCCGCAGCAACTGCCCTGGGTCCGGCAGGGGAGCGGTGTCGGGGTCTCCCTCGCCGCCGCCGCCGCCGCCGTTTCCGGCCTCGCCGCGGAGCGCGCCGAGCGCGCCGGTCATCGCCGAGAGGACGTTGATTCGCCGCGGGTCGGGCGCGAGCACGAAGCGCACCTCCCCCACGGCGATCATGCGGGCCAGACCGCGCGGGGTGACGATCGGGTCCTGCCCGATGAAGCCGCCGAGCGCGGCGACCGGCATCGCCCGTTCGATGATCGGCGGCGCGGCGCCGGTCGCGCTGGCGGTGGCGAGCATGAAGCGCTCGCCCCGGTGGTTTCGCTCCAGATAGCCCATAAGCGCCGGATCTGGCGGCTGGTACCGGTCGAACCCGGAGGCCGCGCCCCCGCCGGCCCCGCCGCCCGGCGTGCCGGCGAAGATCAGCGCGAACAGGTCGCCGTTGGGACCGGCGGCGGGAAGGGTGTTGCTCACCGGCGCGGTCACGCTCCAGGCTGACCAGAGCGCGGGCTGGGCCAGCATCGCGGCCAGCCCCAGGACCGCCGCCAGCCGCGGCAGGGCCATGCCGCCGCGCCCGCGAGCCGCCGCCAGCTGGCCCGCGGCGGCCACCGCCGCCGCCGCCGCGCCCCAGCCCACGGATCGCACCGGGCCGGGAAACGGCGCGGCGATCCAGGCCGCCAGCAGCCCGGTTCCCGCCACCGCGGCGGGGAGCAGCCACCCCCGCCGCCCCGGTTCGCGCCAGTCGTTCCACATGGCGGAGAGCCCGGCCGCGCAGAGCATGGCGATGGGTGGCCCGAGCATCACGAGGTAGTAGCGGTGGAACTGGCTGGCGATGCTGAAGAAGACCCAGGCAGTCAGCAGCCAGCCGCCGAAGAAGAGGAGGGCCGCGCGCGAACGGGACACCGGCCGCGCGAACAGCCCGGGCTCCCGGAACCACGCCGCAACGCCGCCCGCCACGGCCAGCGGCAGCAGCCACGCGATCTGCCCGGCAAGATACGGGTTGAAGAGCCGCAGCGGGCCGCGCTCCCCGGTTTCGATCGCGCCGAAGGCCGCGAGGATCGCGCCGGGAGCGGGCGGCCGGGAGCCGCTCGCGTCTGGCTCCTCCGGGCCGGTGAGCCCGGGCGGAAGCAGGCGCTGCAGGCCGTTGTACCCGAAAGCGAGGTCGAACGCGGAGTTGGTGGCGCTCGATCCGACGTAGGGGCGGTCGGCGGCCGGGGTGTCCTCGACGGCAAACATCCAGCCGAACGAGACGATCAGCGCCAGAGCGCCGGCGGCGGCGATGGCGGCGACGCGGCGCCCGGGGCGGCCCGGAGCGGCGGCAAGCCAGGCGAACCCCCAGGCCGGGCCGATCATCCACGCCTGCAGCATCTTGATATTGAAACCGAGGCCGATCAGCGCCGCGCTGGCCAGCAACCAGCCGATGCTGCCGCGCTCGATGGCGCGCAGGAGCGCCCATGCGCAGACCATCAGGGTGAACACCAGGAGCGGGTCGATGGTATTGGTGCGGCCGGCGGCGACGGCGATCGGCGTCAGCGCAAGCACGAGCGCCGCGATCAGGCCCGCCGCGGGACCGAAGGCGCGCCGCGCGATCGCCCACGCCATCGCGGTGCTGCCCACGGTGGCCAGCGCCTGCGGCAGCAACAAGGACAGTCCGTTGTAGCCGAACGCGGCGGCGAAGGCCGACTGGATCCAGAAGCCGAGCGGCGGCTTGTCCACCGAAACCCAGCCCGCCGGATCGAAGGAGGCGAACAGGAAGTTGCGCGGGTCCAGCAGCATCGAGCGGACGGTCGCGGCGTAGTAGGGGTTGCCGAAGCCTTGCTGGCCGAGGTTGACCAGTGCGAGGGCCGCCGACAGGGCGAGAATCGCGGTCAGCGCCAGCACGCTGGCGCGGGAGGGCCTCCCGGGCGGCTCGGCGCCGGTGGGGAGGGGCAGGATATCGTCGGCGGGAGGTGGAGCGGACACGGGCGGCGGTCTCGTGGTGCGGCGCGCGGGCGCGAGAATCCTGTGCAGGGCACCGTACCACCGGCGCGGCGGTCGGAGGCGGGCGCGGGCGACGGCGCGTATGATCCCGCGACGGGATGCTGGAGGCCGGACGCCGGCCGCCGGACGCCGGATGCCGGGCGCGGGCCGCGGCGCCAGGCGCGCGGCGGCGGCACGACGCGGGAGCGAGGCAATGAAGACGATCCTTTGCTACGGGGACTCGAACACCTACGGGGCGGACCCGTCGAAGCCGGGCCGGCTCGGGCCGGACGTGCGCTGGACGGGCGTGCTGGCCCGCGAACTCGGCGCAGGCTACCGGGTGATCGAGGAAGGGCTGAACGGGCGGACGACCCGCTGGGATGACCAGATCGAGCCCGGCCGCAACGGTCTGACCACGTTGCAGCCGATCGTCGAATCCCACAACCCGATCGACCTGATGACGATCATGCTGGGCACCAACGACCTGAAGGCCCGGTTCAACCTGAACGCCAGCGACATCGCCCAGAGCGCGGGCGGGCTCGGCCAGATCGCGCAGCGGCTGGCCCGGAACGCGGCGGGGCAGCCGTCGCGCATCCTGCTGATGGCCCCGCCGCCGACGGCGAGGATCGGCGACTACGACCTGATGTTCGCCGGCGCCCCCGAGAAGTCGCGCCAGTTCGCGGAGTACTACGCGCGCTCCGCCCGCTGGCACGGGCTGGATTTCTTCGACGCGGGATCGGTGATCCGCTCCAGCGATGACGACGGCATCCACTTCGACCCGGACCAGCACGAGGTGCTCGGCAGGGCGCTGGCGAGGACGATCCGCGGGTTGATCGGGTAGCGCGGCGGGCGGCGCCGGCCCGCGCCGCTCGCTGGCGCGGGCCGGATGCCGTTGGCGGAGGGGATTCCGCCCCGGAGCGATGGCCGCCGCTCCGGCCGGCCGCTACATGCAGACGCCGCCCGGCAGCCTGGAGCCCAGCGGTTGCTGCACCGGCACGCAGTTGAGGCCGTCGTCGCAGGAGAACGGGTCGTTCGGGTCGCACCGGCAGTTGGCGGCGGAGCAGACCTGCTCGTCGCAGGCGCCGTCGGCGCCGCAATGCCCGCTGCAGCAGCCGTCGCAGGGGGCATCCCAGCCGCAGGAGTCCGGGCACCAGTCGCCCCAGGCGGCGCACGCGCCCGCGGGCAGGCTGGCGGCGGCGCAGGTTCCCGCCGCCGGGGTCGAAACGGCCACGCAGGCGAGGCCACGGTCGCAGGGGGTCCGCTGGTGCGGGTAGCAGGTGCAGCCCTCGCCCGGGCAGGCGCAGAGGCCGGGCACGGTGCAGAGCCCCTCGGGAACGCCGGCGTCGTCACCGGGGATGCAGCAGATCAGGCCGCTGTGGCAGTGGGCGTCGGCGGAGCAGATGCACCCCTCCTTGCCGCAGCCCGCCTGCGAGGCGGCGGGAGCCAGGGCAAGGACGGCGGCGGCGAGCGCGCCGAAGCGCCGCCGGGTGAGCCCCGCGCCGAGCGCACGGGCGAGAGCGTCGAAGCGCGCGTGGTCCATGACGTCGCCTCCAGAGTCCGCGGGCAACCGCCCGGCCGGGTAGGGGCCGGAGTATCCCGGCGGGGAGGACGTGCGTCAAGAAACGGTCAGCCCGGGGCCGGGTGGGGCATCATGCCCGTGACAGGGTCGGCCAGGCGCCGCAGGAGGTGGTCATGCAGCCGTTCATCATCGATCCCGCCGCGCCGGGGGATGCCGCCGCGCTGGTCGGCGCGATCGTGGTCGAGGACGCGCGGGCCGGGGGCAGGCGGGCGTTCCAGAAGGGGCGCAGGATCGGGCCGGAGGATCTCGCCACGCTGGGCAGCCTGGATGCCCCGGTTCATGCCGTGCGCCTCGATCCCGGCGAACTGCACGAGAACGAGGCCGGGCTGCGGCTCGCCGGGGCGGTCGCCGGGCCGGGGCTGGAAATCCGCGGCCCGGCGCAGAGCCGCTACAACCTGGTTGCGACGGTGAAAGGGCTGCTTCGCGTCGACGAGGAGCGCCTGTTCGCCATCGACGCGATCCCCGGGATGGCGGTCTTCGCGCTGCCGGACCACCTGGTGGTGGTCCCCGGAAAGGTGGCGGCGGGGGTGAAGATCACGCCGGTGGCGGTGCCGGAGGCGGACCTCGCGCGGGTCGAGGCGATCGCGGCAGGCGCGCCTGTTATCGAGGTGCGGGCGTTCCGGCCGCTGGCGGTCGGGGTGCTGACGACCGAAGGCATGGCCCCGGCGCTGAGGGAGCGGTTCCGGGAGGCGGTGTCGCGCAAGGTCGGCTGGTACGGCGCCTCGGTGACGCGCTACCTCGAGCCCGCGGCGGAGCGGGAGGCGGTGGCGGAGGCGTTCCGGTCGCTGCTCGTCGAGGGCGCCGACCTGATCCTGGCCGCTGGCGGCAACACGATCGATCCGCTCGACCCGGCGCTCCTGGCCCTGCCCGACATCGGCGCGGAAATGCTGCGCTTCGGCGCGCCAGCCCACCCCGGCAGCATGTTCTGGATGGCCCGGCGGGGAGCGGTGCCGATCATCAACCTGGCCTCCTGCAGCATGTACTCGAAGGCGACGGTGGCCGATCTGGTCCTGCCGCGGGTGATGGCCGGGGAGCGGATCACCGCCGACGACCTGCACCGGCTTGGCATCGGCGGCCTGCTGGACCGCGGGATGTCCTGGCGCTTTCCGCCCTACGAGGCGGACGTGGTGGACGAATCCGGCGAGGAGTGAGCGGCCGGCGGCCGATCGCGCGACCGGTTCGCGCCGCTACAGGGGCGGCTCGGCCAGTTTCAGGTAGCGGCCGACGCTGGCGCGGTTGCGGGGATCGTCGGCAAGGCCGAGCAGGGCGATGAGATCCTCGGCGCTGGCGCCCGCGCGGGCCCGCTCCACCGCGAAGGTGTGGCGCAGGGTCTGGGGCGTGACCTCCTTGGAGATGCCAGCCGCCTCGCGGACCCGGCCGACCATGCCGTTGACCGCCTGCGGACCGTAGGGAAAGAGCACGTCCACTGGCGACTCGGCGTCGAGATAGGCGAGATAGGCGCCGGCGAACCCGGCGTCGGCGGCGAGTTTCCGTTCCTTGCCGCGCCGGGCGGCGTCGTCGTAGAAGACGTAGACGACCGGGGCATCGGGGTCCGCGAGGTCGATGTGGTCGCGCCGCAGGGCGAGCAGTTCGGAGCGGCCGAGGCCGAGGCGGAGCATCAGCCAGATGGCCGGAAAGGACCAGGGCTCGTCGGCCGCCGCCGCCGCGAGCAGCGCCTCCTGCTCGGCGGCGAAGAGTGGCACCGGGGTCTTCAGCGGGATGGCGTGGGGGAAATAGCCGTCGGTCGGATCCTCGCGGAGCACGCGGGCGTCGTCGATGAGGTAGCGGAAGAAGCGGCGGGCCGAAGTAAGGCGGCGCTTGCGGGTGGACCGCCCGTTGGCGTCCCCGAGGTAGCGGGCGATGTCGGCGCGGCTGACGTCGCCGATGGGCTTGACGCCGATGAGCGCCTCGAGCACGGCAAGGTCGTAGCAGTAGCTTTCGACCGTGTTCCCGGGGCGGTTGGCCTGTTCGAGTTCCTTGCGGTACCAGGCGCGGGCGAGGTCGAGGCTGGAATCGGCGGCGAGCGGGGGCAGGCCGCCGAGCACCGGGGTGAAACTGCCGGCAGGGCCGGGAGCGAACAGGGCAAGCTGTGCGGGGACGGC
>JBJTKE010000382.1:0-3286 GCA_046096285.1 Chloroflexota bacterium | reverse complement strand
TTGCCATCGGACCCGGCGCCGGAGGCATGGTAATCCCCGGCGTTGGAGCCGAAGTCGGTGCTGTCCTGGGCGAGCGCCACGAACCCGGCCCCAAGCCCGAAGGCGGCGAAGGCGGCGATGACGGCTGACGTGCGGATCATGAATTCACCTCGCGTTCGTCCGTGCGGGCGGGCGGAGCGACAGGAGACGCCGGCGCCAGGGGTGGGACTCCGGCGCGGCCGGGCGGCGGGCCGCCCGGCCGGAGTTGCCGGGATCAGCCCTGCATGTCGTCGCAGGCCACCCCGTTGTAGTCCGGGTCGAGCGACTCGGCAAGCGCCGGGTCGCCGGATTCCTCGAGCGCGACCTGCGCGTCGTACCAGGAGCCATAGTCGGCGCAGGTCGGCACGTACACCGCCTCGCCGTCGCCCTCTGCGGCGGCCTCGCCGGAGCCATCGCCGGACACTGCCGCCTCATCGGCGGCGGCCGCGGCGTCGAATCCATCCGGCGCTTCCGGCAGGGTCATCACGTTGAAGACCCCGTCGCTCCGGTTGGCCGGCACCCGGCCGAGGTCCGGCTGTGGCACCAGCGTGTTGCTGTCTCCGCCCACGGCGACCGTGGTCGGCTGGTCGGGCGACATCGAGTAGTCGCCGGTCGAAACGTTGCCGCCGCTCACCCCTGACGACGCGGCGGACGACGAGGTGTCGCCATCCTGGCCCTGCGCGAAGGCGACGGGAGCGGCGCTCCCGGAGACCAGCGCGGCCAGCGCCAGCACGGCGGCGATGCGTCGAACCTGCATGGGCGTTCCTCCTTGACGTGCGCGTTCCGGCGCGGGCCGGAGACGCATAGGGGGAGTGTACGATTTGACCGATTCCACCGTCGATTTGCGGCAGCCGCCAGCGGTCCCAAAGCGGGCGCGCGGCGCCTGCCGGCCCGGCCCGTCACCGGCCGCACCAGCAGGAACGCGCGGGCCGCGCGCACGGTTTCACGGCAGGCGATCCGGTAGCGCGGACCGCCGTTCGCGCGCTTCATCGTGCAACCGGCACAAATCCGCGGCGGCCTTCGCAGCAGTCCGCACGATGACGGCCCCGCGCGCCCTGCGTACCCTTCCCGCACAGGGTCAGCGAGCGAGGCGCGGCTGCCGGGGCGTCCCGGCGCGGAGGCGCGCCGCACTGCGCCGGAGGAGAGGCAGTCATGGCGTCGAAGGTCGATCGCGAGGCGATCGTGGGCAAGCAGCCCAGCAAGGCGGAAATCCTGAAGCGGGCCGAGGCGGACGGCGTCGAGTTCATCGACCTGCAGTTCACCGATGTCATGGGCCTGGTCAAGAGCGTGACCGTGCCCGCCGAACTGCTCTCCAACGTGATCGACAACGGCCAGTGGATCGACGGCTCCTCGATCGCGGGCTTCACCCGCATCGCCGAGTCGGACATGTTCCTCGAACTCGACCTTTCCACCTACGCGGTGTTGCCGTGGACGCGCGGCGACCACACCACCGCGCGCATCATCTGCTGGGTCAAGAACCCCAACGGCGACCCGTTCCCCGGCGACCCGCGCGCCGTGCTGCTGCGCCAGCTCGAGCGCCTCGCCGAGCTCGGCTACGTCTACAAGACCGGCCCCGAGCTGGAGTTCTTCCTGTTCAGCAAGGATGCCGACGGCATCCACCCGATGCCGCATGACGGCGCGGGCTACTTCGACTTCTCCACCGACCTCGGCTACAGCGTCCGCAAGGACATGGTCAAGGCGCTGTCCAACATGGGCATCGACGTCGAGGCCAGCCACCACGAGGTCGCCATCGGCCAGCACGAGATCGACTTCGAGTACGGCGACGCCCTGCTCACCGCCGACCGCGCCACCACCTTCAAGTACACCCTGAAGGCGGTCGCCAACAGCCACGGGCTGCACGCCACCTTCATGCCGAAGCCGGTCGAGGGCATCAACGGCTCCGGCATGCACGTCCACCAGAGCCTCGGCCCGATCGGCAAGAAGGGCAACGCCTTCGCCGACCCGGACGACCCCTACGGCCTCTCCAAGGTGGCCAAGCACTTCATCGCCGGCCAGCTCAAGCACGCCCGCGGCCTCTGCGGCGTGATCGCGCCGCTGGTCAACAGCTACCGCCGCCTGGTCCCCGGCTACGAGGCCCCCGTCTACGTCGCATGGGCGCGCACCAACCGCTCCGCGCTGGTCCGCGTGCCGCGCATCCGCAACGGCGCCTACGCCGCGACCCGCGTCGAGCTGCGCTGCCCGGATCCCTCCTGCAACCCGTACCTCGCCTTCGCGGCGATGCTGGCGGCGGGCATCGACGGCATTGTCAACGAACTCGAGGTGCCTGAGCCGGTCGAGGAAAACCTCTACCACTTCTCCGACGAGGACCTCAAGCGCCGGAACATCCCGACGCTGCCGGCCACCCTCGGCGAGGCCGTCTCCGAGATGCACAAGGACCCGATCATCCGCGAGGCCCTCGGCGATCACGTCTTCGACAAGCTCACCGAGGCCCAGACCGCCGAGTGGGACGCCTTCCGCAAGCACGTCACCGGCTGGGAGCGCGACCGCTACATGGAAATCTACTAGACATCGGCAGCAACCCCGGGCAACCGGGCGCGCCAGCACGGCCGGGACGGCAAACGCCGTCCCGGCCGTCGGCGTTTCACCGGCTGCTTTTTTGTCACTCGTTGACTACACCATGGGAATTGCTATCGTTCCGTCGCGTGCCGCGTCCCTGCGGCGAGGGTGGAAGGCCAGGAGAAACGTTGATGGAAGCAAGGCGATTCGACGCGATTGCCGCGCGGCTGGGAGCGGCGGCGACCCGCCGGGGCGCGCTGATGGGCGCGCTCGGCGCCCTGTTCTCCGGGGCCACACTGGCGGCGGCGACGCCCGTGGGCGCCAGCCGCAAGCGACGGAAAGGCCGCGGCAATGCCCAGGGGCCCTGCGGCGACGGCTCCCGCAAGGACAACCGCTGCGCGAAGAACGGCGACTGCTGCACCGGGTTCTGCCAGAAGAACCTCAAGAACAAGGACCGCGACGGCCGCTGCCGCTGCATCCGCCGGGGACAGCCCTGCAAACCCTCCCAGACCTGCTGCAACTCCCAGTGCCTCAAGGGCGTCTGCGGGGTCGGCATCGCCACCGGCAAGGCCTGCGCACCGGACGACACCTGCGCCGCGCCCACCGCGACCTGCCGCGACTACGCCGAGTTCGTCCCGGCGGGAACCCACTGCCTGCTGCCCAACGGCGAGGCCTGCGCCGCCAACAACAACTGCGTCTCTGCCAACTGCGACGCCGGCGTCTGCAAACCGCAGACCTGCGACGTCTGCGC
>JBJTKE010000381.1:0-22678 GCA_046096285.1 Chloroflexota bacterium | reverse complement strand
ACGCCGTCCGCGGCAGGGACTCCACCTCCCGGATCACCACCGGAACCTTGCGGACCCCGATCCGGTCCAGCAGCCAGCGCCGCAGGGCGCGACGGTCCAGCGGCCGCCCCGGCTCCAGCACCACCGCCGCCGCGGCCACCTGCCCCTTCACCGGGTGCGGCGCCGGGTAGGCCGCGGCATCCCGCACCCCCGGGTAGGCGAGCAGCGCGGCGTCGATCTCCGCCGGGTCGATCTTCAGGCCGCCGCTGTTGATCACCTCGTCGATGCGGCCGAGCAGCGCGAGGTATCCGTCGCGCACATACCCGCGGTCGCCGGTGCGATACCACCGGTCCGGCGTGAAGGCCCGCGCGGTGGCCTCCGGGTCGTCGAGGTAGCCCGCAAAGACGCGCGGGCCGGACACCTCGATTTCGCCGGCTTCTCCCGGAGCGACAACGATGCCATCGAGAGTGATCCGCACTGGGCACGTGATCCTTCCGACGGTGCCGGGGCGGGACGGCCAGACCGTCCCCTCCATCGCGATGTTGCCCCCTTCACTCGATCCATAAGCGTTGTAAATCGGCACGCGGAGCACGCCTTCTGCCCGCTCGCGCAGGGCAGGATCCAGGTGCGCCGAGCCGCAGCGGACGAACCGTAAAGCCGGGTTGGGCGTTAGGGCGCCACGGTCCAGCAAATCGGCGAGTCTCGCAAGCAGATGCGGAGTGAGATCAAGCCAGGTGGGATCATGCGCCGCCATCCAGGCAGGGAGTTGTGCGACATCCGGCCGCTCCGGCACGATGACGAGCGCGCCGGCGCGCAGCGGCCGGTTGATCGAGGCATGCCCGTGGCCATGAGCGAGTGGCGTCATGATGATGGACCGTTCGCCGGGTCCCAGTCCAAGGGGATCCACCCCGGGGGGCATCGGACCACCGTGGCTGCCGTGCGGAGAGGCGACCAGTTTGGGTTTGCCAGTGGTGCCTGAGGTTGAGATGATCATGGCCAGATCGGCAGAGCTGACGGGTGAATCCGGTGCCGGGGCGGTTGGCGCCACACCGTCGAAGGACAGCAGGAACGGGTTGGCGGGATCTGGAACGACCTGGATCACCGGCAATCCGGCCTGGCGGGCCGCGTCCAGTGCAAGCCCCATCTCCGGACCCGGCAACGCGGCGAGCGCGGCAGGGTCCAGACGGTGGAGAAGATCGACGATCCCGGGCAGCGGCGTCAGCGGGTCAATCGGCGCGAGCACCGCCGCCGACATCACCGTCAGCGTGCAGGCCACCGCCACCGGGCCGCCACTCATGAGCACGGCGACCCGATCGCGCGGACCGACGCCAAGCCGCCGCAGCGAGACCCGCGCCGTCTCCATCTGACCAGCCAGTGCGCCGTAGCCGATCTCCTGGCCCGAGAGCGCGCGCAGAGCCGGCGCATCCGGCTGGCGGGCGGCGCGAAATGCGATCAGCTCCGCCACTGTGCCCAGGTGGGACGACTCACTCCCGCCTGCAATCGAGGAAACCATCCTCGTCCTCCCCAATCATCCCGCCCTGCCGCGGCCCCGAGAGACGAGGCGGCCGAGATCCTGCTGGCGGGCGGGTACGACCGCGTCGGCGAGCCGCTCCCCGCCGAGGCGCTGCTCCGGCCACGCCGTTGTAGTCGGCGCCGAGCGAGTACAGGTCGGCGGAGATGGCGAACCGGTCGCGCACCATGAACGGCGGCGATGGAGACGGCAGCGGCGGCAGATCGTCGTTCACGTCGCTTCTCCGGTGAAACGCGGCACGGGCATGGTACGGCATCACCGGGAGGTCGCGTCCGAGCCGGCCTCGTGCATCTCGGCGAGCCGCCACCGTTCCACCTTGCCCGACGCCGTCCGCGGCAGGGACTCCACCTCCCGGATCACCACCGGAACCTTGCGGACCCCGATCCGGTCCAGCAGCCAGCGCCGCAGGGCGCGACGGTCCAGCGGCCGTCCCGGCTCCAGCACCACCGCCGCCGCGGCCACCTGCCCCTTCACCGGGTGCGGCGCCGGGTAGGCCGCGGCATCCCGCACCCCCGGGTAGGCGAGCAGCGCGGTGTCGATCTCCGCCGGGTCGATCTTCAGGCCGCCGCTGTTGATCACCTCGTCGATGCGGCCGAGCAGCGCAAGGTATCCGTCGCGCACATACCCGCGGTCGCCGGTGCGATACCACCGGTCCGGCGTGAAGGCCCGCGCGGTGGCCTCCGGGTCGTCGAGGTAGCCCGCAAAGACGCGCGGGCCGGACACCTGGATCTCCCCCGGTTCCCCCTCGGGCTGCAGTTGGCCGTCCTCCACGATCCGCACCTGGGCCTCGATCCGGCCCACAAAGCCGGGACGGTGCGGCACGCCAAACCCCTCCCGCGCCACCATGCCCGCCTCGGAGGAGGCGTAGGCATCGAAGACCGGGACCGGAAGGGCGGACCGGACGCCGGGGTCGAGTCGGGCCGAGGTGCACCGAAGGTACCGGAGCGACGGCCCCGGCCGCCAGGAGCCGTCGCGGCAGGCGGCGGCGAGTTGCTCGATCGCCCGCGGCGGCGCGAACAGCCAGGCGGGGTCGTGGAAGGTCATCAATTGCGGAATCCGCCGCGGGTCCAGCGTCGAGGGCGCCACCGCCACGCCGCCGTCGGCCAGCGCCAGCCGCAGGGCGGTCGCGCCCAGCGAGAGGGCAAGCGGCGCCATGATGATGGTTCGCCACCCCGGCTCCACCGGCAGCAGCGGGTCACCCCGGTGCTTCACGCCGGCGAGTTGTCCGTGGGTGCGAACGATCAGTTTCGGCCGCCCGGTCGTGCCGGAGGTCGCGCCGATGAACCCCTCGTCGGCCGGCTCGGGGAGCCCGGGGTCGGCCGCGCGCCCGATCGGCTCGCCCCCGACGCGAAACCGGAACGGATCTCCCGCCGCGGGCCGAACCGTCAGCACCGGGATGCCGGCGCGCGCGGCGGCCGCCGCGAGACGGTCATCATCGCCGGCCCGGGACACCACGGCGGACAGCCCGAGCCGCGGAAGCAGGGAGTCGAGTTCCGGTCCGGTCAGGTCGGGCAGCAGCGGGACGACCACCGCGCTCGCGGCAAGCGTGGTGAACAGCAGCGCAGACCGCGGCCCCGGGGGCATCGCCGCGGCTACCCGCGCCCGGCGGCCGATCCCGAGGTCCCGCAGGACCGACCGCGCCGCGCCGACCTCCGCGCCGAGTTCTCCCCAGCGAAGCACGTGGCCGCTCTCCGAGGCGAGCGCCGCGTGGCCCGCGCGCTCCCGCGCCCAGCCCTCCACGATGGCGGCGATGGTGGAGACGTGTCCGCTCATGCTCCCCACCCCGGTCCTGATGCTCATCCCGGACCGATGGACCCGCTCCCCTGCGGTGCCGGGCCCCGGGCCCCGCGCACGCGGCGGTGGCAGGGATGCTGCGGCGTCACCCGCGACGAACGGGGCGTCCAGGTGCCATCATCGCCGAGGATGCGCGTCGCCACCAGCGGAAGACGATGCCCGGCGCCACGATTGCCGTTGCCCTGGCGCGGGAAGCGCGAACCAGATCTGCTGCTCCTGCTGCCCGCCGCACGCGAAGCCATCGGCACGGCCAGCGAAGCCGACCCGTCGCCTGGCCCGGACAGCCCGGTCCTCGTCGAGGTCCACCTCGGCAACATCCAGGAGCAGATCGTGCTCTCCCGCCCCGGCCAGCGCTGAACCGCGGCTCCTGCCCGCGCCGCCGCGGCCGGTTTGCGATCCTCCCCGGCCAAGCGCCGGCGCATGTCCGGAGCGGTCGATCGCGTCACGGGAGCAACAGGCGTGCCCTTCGCAAGCGTCGGCGATCTCGACATCGCGTATGACCTCGACGGGCCGGAGCAGGCCCCGGCCGTGCTCATGATCAACGGCCTCGGGGCGGACCATTCCGGCTGGTATCTGCAGGTTCCGGCGATCGCCGGCGAGTTCCGCACCATCACCTTCGACAACCGCGACGTGGGGCTCACCGGGGCCGGGCGCAATCCCCGCCCCTATGGCATCCGCCAGATGGCGGACGACGCCGCCGGCCTGCTGGACCATCTCGGGATCGAGCGCGCCCACATTGTCGGCGCGTCGATGGGCGGCGCGATCGCGCAGGAATTCGCCCTCGCCTACCCGGGACGCACGGCGAGCGCCACGATCGTCTGCTCCTGGGCGACAACCGACCCGTGGCTGGCCGAACTCTTCGGCGATTGGGTCCGCATCTTCGAGGCGCAGGGACAGCGGGCCTTCGCCCGGACCTCGTGGCTCTGGGTCTTCACCCACCGCTTCTACAACGCCCCCGGCAACCTGGATGGCCTGCTGGCCGGACTGGACGCCAACCCACGCCCGCAAACCCTGCCCGAGTATGCGAGGCAATCGCAGGCGGCCATCTCCCACGACGCCCTGGACCGGATCGGCACGATCGCCTGCCCGGTCCACATCATCGCCGGCGCAGAGGACCTGCTGACGCCCCTCCGCTTCTCGGAGGAGATGGCCGCCGCCATGCCGGGCGCCCGCTTCACGGTCATGCCCGGGGTCGGGCACGGCATGTTCTGGGAAACCGTCGACCAGTTCAACGATCACGTCCTGTCGTTCATCCGGTCGGTCGCCTAGACCGCGGCACGGAAAGGGTTGCACCCATGGCGCGCGAGATTCTCGGTTCCACGATCGTGTTCGCCCCGTTCGGCATCGACGAGGCGCTCGAAGGCCTCGCTGAAGCGGGATACACCCGCTGCGAGATCGGCGCGGTCAAGGGCTGGTTCGAGCACATCGACCCGGACACCGTGTCGGACGCCGAGATCGCCCGCATCGGCCGCAAACTGGCCGATCTTGGCCTCACCCCGGTCAGCCTCTCCGGCCACGCCCAATTGCAGACGGACGAGGGCTCAGCCCGCTTCGGCCGCGCCATCGACATCGCCGCCGCCCTCGGCATGCGCATCGTCAACACCTACACCGGCGACGCCGAGACCGAGGCGGACCGGGAGGCCTGGTTCGCCAACATGCAGGACCTCTGCGACCGCGCCGCCCGCCACGGATTGACGATCGGCCTCGAAACCGACAGCAACATGCTGCCGACCGCGGCCATCGGCAACGACATCCTCGACCAGATCGACCGGCCCGAGGTCATCGGCTTCAACTATGACCCCGGCAACGTCGTCTACTACACCGGCGCGGACCCGGTGGCGGACATCGAACTCGCCATCCCGCGCATGGTCCACATGCACCTCAAGGACAAGATCGGCGGCAAGGGCGTCTTCAACTTCCCGCCCCCGGGCGAGGGCGAACTGGACCTGCTGGCGATGGTCCGCAAGATGGACGCCGGCGGCTACCACGGCCCGATCAGCGCCGAGGTGGAGTTCGACGAGAACGGTTGGCCGGACCTCGATGCCTGCCGCGCCGCCGCCCGGCAGTCGGTTTCCAACCTGCAACGCATGGGGTTGCTTGGCGCGTGACCTGCCCTGCGGGCTTCCGGGTCGCATCCGCGCGGCCCGGTGTTCGCTTGCCGCACCGGCAGGGTGGCGGGCGGCGCCTTCGCCGGCCGGCCTCGGGGTTGGCCCCGCACGCCGGTTGACCGGCAGCATGACCGGGTTCCGGCTCCGGCCCGCAGCCTGCGCCCTGCGCCCTGCGCGATGTCGGCTCACCTGCCGGAGGACCGCGTGCCGGAGCGAGCGCCGCTCCGCGGCCTACCCGCGCGATGGCGTTCCTGCGTCGGACGTCAGATCTTCGAGCCGTGCCTGCCGTCGATCCACGCTCCGGAGCGCGCCGCACGATCACCCATCGGCGAATCGCTCCGCAAGCGCCGACCGGCGGATCTTCCCGTTCGACGTGCGCGGCAGGGCGTCGACCGCCACGATGGTCTTCGGCATCTTCCACGGGCTGAGCCGGTCCAGCAGGTGGCGGCGCAGCGCCCGGCGGTTCAGCGCCGCTCCCGGTTCCCGCACGACCGCCAGCGCCACTTGCTGACCGGCAATGGGATCGGGCAACGCGAACGCGGCCGCCTCACGAATGCCGGGATACCCGCCGAGGGCCGCTTCCACTTCGCCGGGATCGACCTTTCGGCCACTCGCGTTGATCGTCTCGGCCTCCCGCCCGGCCAACGCCAGGCAGCCGTCCTCGATCCGGCCCCGGTCGCCCGTGCGGAACCAGCCGTCCGGGGTGAAGGCCGCCGCGGTCGCGACAGGATCGTCGAAGTAGCCGTCGAAGACCCGGTCGCCCCTGACCTGCAGTTCGCCGGTCTCGCCCGGCGCGGCGGGAACCGTTCCGTTCATGACCCGCATCGGGTTCAGGACCTGCCCGACCATGCCCGGCCGCCGCGGCCGGTCAAGGAACGCCGCCGCCAGATTGGGCGCCTCGCTCAAGCCGTAGCCATCGAGCACCGGTATGCCCAGGACCGATTCGGCATGCTCGCGCACGCGCGAGTCGAGCGGCGCGGCGCCCACCTTGAATGCCCGGAAGCCCGCCGGCAGCGTGCCGGCTTCGGCGCAGCCAGTCTCGACGAGCCGTGCGAGCAACGCGGGCAGGATGTGGAGGTAGGTGACCGGCCAGGCATCGAGCAACGACCGGAGCACCGTGGCGCTGACCTCGCCGGGGCAGACGATCGCGCCGCCGGCGTGCAGCAGGCTGGTCAGGTGCACCTGCCCGAAGGCGTGTTCGGTTGGCGCGGTCTGGAGCGTCAGGTCCGCGGGGCCCAGCCCGAGTTGACGCCGGATATCGGCGAAGATGATCGCCAGCATCCGATGCCTGCGCGGGACGAATCTCGGGCGGCCCGTCGTGCCGGAGGTGGTGAGGATCACCGCCACGTCGTCGAGGTGCGGGACGATGGCATCCGCCGGGGGTGCAGCCGCCTCCCCTTCGAGCGTAAACCGGAAGGGATCTCCGGTTGGCGCGAGGTGCAGCACGGGAATCCCGAGCGAGGCCGCAATGCTCCCGACCCGGTCCCGCCGCGCGGCCAGCACCGCCGCCGGGCGCAACCGGACGAGCGCCCCGCGGAGTTCCTCGCCGGAGGCGCCGGGCGAGAGTGGCGCAGCGACCGCGGAACACATGACGGCCACCAGCAGGAACGCCGAGCGGGCATCCGTCCCGGGCGTGAAGGCGATGCGGTCGGCGTGCCCGATGCCGAGCGCGCGCAGCCGGGCGCGAACATCGACGATCCCGGCGTGGAGGTCGCCGTAGCGGAACGACTCGCCGCCGGGCGCGAGCAGCGCGGGCGCGTCCGGGGTCACCTCCGACCACCGCGCCAGCGCCACCGGAAGCGAGGCGAGTTCGAGCATGATCCGGTCGGACGGCGGGGTGTCCATCATCGGTCACCGGGAATCGCGCACGGCCCCGGCTCGGGTGAGCCGGGGCCGTGCGAGGATGGTCCGGGGAAGCCCGGATCAGCCGTTCACGTTGTCCTTGTTGTAGACGGTGAACGGGCCCATGACGATGCGGAGGGCATCGACGTCCGGGCGGGTCGGGTCCTTCTCGATGGTGTAGTCGCCCATGCGGCCGGCGGTGAACGTGGCGCCCTCCTTGGGCTCGAGCTGGCCGGTGGCGATCAGGTAGGAGGTGTAGTAGGTGAGGTAGCCGAGGTCGACGAAGCTCCAGAGCGCGAACTCGGGGGCGCAGCCGTTCATCGTGAACTCGGACATCTCCTCGGGAAGACCGAGGCCGGAAACCTTGATGTCCTCGCAGAGGCCCTCGTCCTGGACCGCCTTGGCGGCGGCGACGATGCCGACCGAGGTCGGGGCCATGATGAGCTTCATGTCCGGGTGCTTCTCGATCAGGGCCTGGGCCTGCTCGTAGCTCTTCTCGGACTGGTCATCGCCGTAGACGATCTCGAGCTTCTCGAGCTTGGCGTACTTCGGATCCTTGAGGGCTTCCTCCATCGAGGCGATCCAGGAGTTCTGGTTGGCCGCGTCGGGGGAGGCGGACAGGATGGCGAACTTGCCGCCCTCCTCGCCGAGGATCGAGAGGGCCATGTCCGCCATCACCCCGCCGGTCTCGGCGAAGTCCACCTGGGCGACGAACAGGCTCTCGCCGGAGGCGTCGGGGATCGGGGAGTCCCAGGTCACGACGTAGGTTCCGGCGTCGGCGGCCGCCTTGGCGGCGGCGGAAATCTGGTCGCCGGAGTTGTTGGAGAGCATGACCACCTTGTAGCCGCCGGTCGGGGCGTTGGTCATGAACTCGATCTGGCCAGCGACGCTGTTCTCGGCGGTGGGGCCGACGAAGTCGAACGCGGTCGGGTTGCCCAGCTCCGCGGCGGCTTCCTTGGCGCCCTCGTTCGCCTGATCGAACGGCGCGATCCCGAGGAACTTCGGCAGAAGCATCATCTTGACGTCTTCGCCGGTCTTGACTTCCGCCGCGAACACGGTGATGCCGCGGGTCGAGGCCAGAATGCCGGCGCCCGCCGCGCTGGTCAGAATCTGCCGCCGGGTTACGTTCATCTCGCGAAACCTCCTTGTTCCGTCACCTGGCCGGGCCACATCCCGGCTGCATGACGAATCCTACCCTGCCGCCGCCATCCACGCGATGGCGGCCGTTACCCCGAGGCGGCGCCGGACCCGGCGCCCGCGCCCGCTGGCGCAGGCGCGGCCGGCTCCGACCGCCGCCGCAGCCGGTCCCGCACGGCGCCGGCGATGTTGGGCGCCAGCACCGAGAGGATCAGCAAGAGGCCGATGATGCCGGTCTGGGTGTTGCCGGTCACGCCGGCGATCACCAGACCGTTGCGGAGATTCAGCACCAGGTAGGTCGAGAGCAGCACGCCCAGCATGGTGCCAACGCCGCCGAAGATGCTCACCCCGCCGAGGAGCACCACGGTGATGATGTCGAGTTCGAAGCCCTCGGCGGTGCTGCTGCGGACCGCCCCCAGCCGCGCCGCGTAGAGCACCCCGGCCAGCGCCGAGATGAAGCCGCTGGCGGTGAAGAGGATCATCTTGTTGCGCTCCACGGAGACGCCGGAGAACCGGGCCACCTTGGCGCTGTTGCCGACGACGTAGGTGGTGCGCCCGAACCCGGTGCGGTTGAGCACGAGAGCGGCGATGATGGCGAGCGCCGCGTAGATCAGGATCGAGAGGGTGACCGGGCCGATCAGCCCCTGCTGGCCAAGCCGGTTGAACCACTCCGGGAAGTCGCCGACCGAGTTGTCCTCGACCAGCATCCGGGCGAGGCCGCGGAACCCGACGTAGCCGGCGAGCGTGACCGCGAGCGAGGTGATGCCGACCCGCGCCACGAAGAAGCCGTTCATCAGCCCGAAGCCCGCGCCGACGCCGAGCGCGGCGAGGATGGCGAGCGGCATCGGCGCGCCGTTCTGGTAGAGGATGGCGACGATGGCGGCGGCCAGGCCCATCATCGAGGCGACCGAGAGATCGATCTCGCCGTTGATGATCACGAAGGCCATGATCAGCACCACGATGGCCTTCTCGATGCCCAGCTGAAACAGGTTGATCTGGTTGTTGACGGTCAGGAAGTTGGGCACCCGCAGGATGTTGTAGGCCAACACCACGAGCAGGACCGCGAACAGCAGGCCCTCCCAGCTGCGCAGGCGCTTCAGCACCTTATCCACCGGCCACCCCCTCCCCGGCCGCGGCGCGGGCGGCCTCCTGGTCCCGCCGCCGGACCCGCACCCACATCTCGCGCAGCCGCCCGAGGATCACCGCGTCGGCGGTCACCGCGACGAGAATGAGCAGGCCGAGAATGGCGTCCTTGACGAACTCGCTCATGCCCTGCCAGCGCAGCAGGCTCGTTTGCAGCACCTCGATGAGCAGCACGCCGAGCAGCGCGCCGATCATCGACCCGGATCCGCCGAGGATGCTGACGCCGCCGACCACCACCGCGGCCACGACCTGCAACTCGAGGCCCTGGGCGGCGGTGACGGTGATGTTCCCGAACCGGACGAGGAACATGAAGCCGGCCAGCCCGGAGAGGCCGCCGCAGAGGGTGAAGGCCAGCAGCACGTCGCGCTTGACCGGCAGGCCGGCGAAGCGGGCGGCGTCCGGGTTGGAGCCGATGGCGTAGAGACGCCTGCCGAACGGCAGATAGCGCAGCGCCAGTTGCCCGAGAATGACGACCAGCAACGCCGCCGCGAACATCACCCGGAGGTCATAGGCGCCCGCCGAGACGATGTTCGCGCCGGGGATGTCGTCCAGCCAGGCCGGAAGCTCGGAGGTGGTGACGGTGCGCGCGCCGGAGAACTCGACGAGGGCGACGCGGTAGAGGGCGAGCGTGCCGAGGGTGGCGATGATCGAGGGGATGTTCCCGTAGGCGACCAGCAGGCCGTTGATGGCGCCGAGCACCAGGCCGAGGAACACGGCGAAGATGATGGCGATGAACGGGTTGAGGTCGTTGTTGCGGGCCAGCAGGGTGCCGGTGGCGTAGGCCGCGAGGCCGACGATGCTGGATACCGAGAGGTCGATGTTGCGGGTGAGCACCACCAGCACCTGGCCGACCGCGACGGTGAGCGGAATGGCCATGCCCATGGTGAGGCGGTTGACGCTGCGGCCGTTGAAGTAGTCCGGGATTTGCAGGGCGAAGAAGACCAGCACGGCGATGGTGACGAGCGCGAGGATGACCTCCCGCAATTGCTCGGGCCGGACGCGTCGCAGGAGGGAGTCCATCATTGCCCGGCTCCCAGTCCCTCGCCCTGGACGAGGCGGTCGAGTTCCTGGGCCGCGGCGGCGGCGGCGGAGCCGTCGGGGAAGAGGTCGCCGTCCTGCCCCATCGCCGAGGAGAGGACCTTTTCCTGGGTGGCCTCGTCGTGGGAGAAGATGGCCATTTGCCGCCCCTCGCGCATGACGAGGATGCGGTCGCTCATGGCCAGCACCTCCGGCAGGTCGGAACTGATGATGATGACCGCCATGCCCTCGGCGGCGAGGTCGTCGATCAACTGGTGCACCTCGACCTTGGCGCCGACGTCGATGCCGCGGGTGGGCTCGTCGACGATCAGGACCTTCGGGCTGGTTTCCAGCCACTTGGAGATCAGGACCTTCTGCTGGTTGCCGCCGGAGAGGGCGCCCGCCGGGGTCTCGACCGAATTGGAGCGGATGGCGAGCCGCTGCCGGAAGCGCTCGGCGGTGGAGACCTCCTCATCGCGCCGGATGAAGCCGGCGGGGGTGAGGAAGCGCGGCAGCGATGGCAGGGAGATGTTCTCGGCGATGGTCATCGGCATGATCAGGCCGAGCTGGCGGCGGTCCTCGGTGCTGTAGGCGATGCCAAGGCCCATCGCCTGCCGCGGGTTCTCGACCCGCACCGGGCGGCCCTCGAGTTCGATCTCGCCGCCGTCGGCCGGGGCGATGCCGAACAGCGCGAGGCCGACATCGGTGCGGCGGGCCCCGACGAGGCCGGCGAAGCCGAGCACCTCGCCGGCGCGAAGGTCGAAGGTGATGCCGTCGAAGACGCCCTCGCGCCGGAGGTTGCGGACCGACAGGCGGACCGGGCCGGGTGGGCGGCGGTTGCGGCGGAAGAGTTCGACAACCTCGCGCCCGACCATGCCGCGGATCGCGCTGGCCGGGGTGACCTCGGCGCGGGGCTGGGTGGAGACCCAGCGGCCGTCGCGCAGGATGGTGACCCGGTCAGCGATCTCGAAGACCTCTTCCATTCGATGCGAGATGAAGCAGACCGCGACCCCCTGGTGCCGCAGGTTCGCCACGATGCGGAAGAGTTGCCGGACCTCGTGGGCGGAGAGCGAGGCGGTCGGTTCGTCCATGATCAGGACGCGGACGTCGAGGGAGATGGCCTTGGCGATCTCGACGGTCTGCTGCTCGGCGAGCGTGAGACCACGGGCCGGCTCGCCGACGTCGAGGGTGACGCCGAGGCGGTCGAGCGTGGCGCGGGCGTCCCGCTCCATGGCGCGGCGGTCGACGATGGCCCCGCGGTCGGTGTGGCCGATGAAGATGTTCTCGGCGACCGAAAGGTCGGGGAAGATCATCGGTTCCTGGTAGATGGCGGCGACGCCCATGCGCTGGGCATCCTGCGACGAGTTGATGCGGACCTGATGGCCGTCGATGCGGAGTTCGCCCGCGTCCGGTTGCTGCAGGCCGGTCATGATCTTGATGAGCGTGGACTTGCCCGCGCCGTTTTCACCGAGCAGGGCATGGATCTCGCCGGGAAAAAGGGTCAGGGAGACGTCGGCAAGCGCCTGGGTGCCGCCGAAGCTCTTGGAGATGTGATCCGCCTCGAAGACCGGAGGGGCTCCGGCCTCGTTCGCCGCTGCCGCGGGCGCGCGCTGCATCGCGTCCTCGTCTGCCGTGGCCGGGGCGACCGCGCCCCGGTTGCCGCGTGCCCGCGGCCCATCTGTAGCGGCGGCATGTAACCATGCCCGCGCCACCGGCGCAACAGCGGGCGGCGTTGATGCGCCATCCGGGCGCCCGGCGGCCCGGCGGGCGCTGCCGGCGGCGGAGGACCCGCCGCCCACGTGATAAACTTGATCGACAATCAGGAGAAAGGGCCGCGGGTTTGCGGCCCGAGCCCTGTGGTCCATGACCTGGCATCCGCTGGAGTGCTCACGTGCCCATCGAGTTCATCGGCATGATCCGCTGCAACGACGCCTCCGAGATCGACGGCGCCAACGCGCTGACCGTCGAATCGGAGATCGATCCGGCATTCGTGCGCGACTTCGCCCGGACCCACGAGGCGGCCGGATTCGACCGGGTGCTGATCGGCACCCACTCCACCGGCCCGGACGCCTGGGCGGTGGGCGGCTACGCGGCCGCCTGCACCGGGCGGCTGCACATGCTGATCGCCCAGCGGCCGGGGTTCATCGCCCCCACCATCGCGGCCCGCGCCGCCATCACCCAGGACCGGCTGACCGGCGGCCGGGTGTCGCTGAACATCGTCTCCGGGGCCAGCGATGCCGACCTCGCCCGCGACGGCGACCGCACCACGAAGGACGAGCGCTACCGGCGGACCGACGAGTACCTCCAGGTGTTCCGGCAGGTCTGCGACAGCGAGCGGCCCTTCGATTTCGACGGCGAGTTCTATCGCGTGACCGGCGCGTTCTCGGACGTGCGCCCGGTGCAGCCGCACATCCCCATCTACTTCGGCGGGGCGTCGGGCGGGGCCGTCGCGGTCGGCGCGAGGCACGCCGACGTGTGCATGCTCTGGGGGGAACCGCTGGCGGCGACGAAGGAGCGGATCGACGGCATCCGGGCCGTGGTTCCACCCGGGCGCTCGCCGGGGTTCTCGGTCTCGTTCCGGCCCATCGTCGCGCCAACCGAGGCCGAGGCGTGGGACCTCGCGCGGCACTATCTCGAACGGGTGAAGGCCTGCCGGGAGGGCGTGGCCGTGCCCACCGCCGCGACCGCCGCGGCGGTGGGATCGCAGCGGTTGCTGCAGTTCGCCGAGGCCGCCGACGTCCACGACAAGCGGCTGTGGATGGGCATCGCGGCGGCGACCGGCGCAGGCGGCAACAGCACGGCGCTGGTTGGCACGCCGGAGCAGGTGGCCGACGCCATCATGGACTACTACGACCTCGGCATCCGGCACGTGCTGATCCGGGGCTTCCGTCCGCTCGGGGACGCCGCGGACTACGGCCGGGAGTTGATCCCGCTGGTGCGCGAACTCGTCGCGCGGCGCGACCGGGGCGCTCGCCCCGCCTGCCCGGAGCCCGCCTCCCGGCGCACCGGCCGGCATCAATCCCGCAGCGCGGGCACGGATTTGGGAACGGAGCATCATGACCACACCCGGGACCCTCGCGACGGACGCCCCGTCGCTCGTGCCGGACCTGATCGAACGGCGCCGCTCCATCCGCAAACTGGCCGCGGGCGACCTGCCGCCGGACGCCATCGCCGCGCTGACCGCCGCCATCGAGCGCTCGCCGGCCTCGATGAGCACGACCCCGTGGCGGATCGTGCTGCTGCGGGACCGCCGCGCGGAGTTCTGGAATCTGGTGGAGCAGGCCTTTCGCGAGCACTTCACCGGGGAGAAACTGGAGCGCTCGCTGGCCCGCCTCGAGGGCTTCCGCCCCGCGGCGCTCGTCGCACTGGTGTACGAGGATCTCGAGGTGCGGGCCTTCCTCGAGGCGAAGGGCATGCCCGCCGACACGGCGGTGGATTTCAACCTGCAGGGGCTTGGCATCGTCCAGCACGCGATCTGGATCACCGCCGCCAGCCTCGGGCTGGGCGCATCCCTCCAGCACTGGAACGCCCAGATCGAGCAGCCGCTGGCCGCCTTTCTCGGGCTGGATCCGGCGCGCTGGCGGCTGATCGCGCAGATGCCGATCGGCGTGCCGGCGGAAACGCCCGGACCCCGCAAACCGGATCGCGACCCGGGATGGGAGCTCGATCCCGCGCCCGGCGGCATCGCCTGAATCACGCCGCCGCCCGCCACCCGGGCGGCAAGACGTGCGACGATACGCATCAGCACGAACGGCAGGGGCGCAAGCCCGCTCGCATGGAGACGATTGCACGATGACCGACACCCTCACTCCGCCGACCGTCGCCGCCCGCGCCGAAGCCGGAATGCTGACCGGCGGCGAATCCCTCGTCGAATCGCTGATCGCGCAGGGCGTGGACACCATCTTCGGCCTCCCGGGCATCCAGCTCGACGGCCTGTTCGTCGCGCTTCACGACGCGAAAGACCGTCTGCGGGTGCTGCACACCCGGCACGAGCAGGCGACCGCCTACATGGCCGACGGCTACGCGCGGGTGACCGGGCGCGAGGGCGTCTGCGTGGTGGTGCCCGGACCGGGCGCGCTGAACGCTGCGGCGGGGCTCTCCACCGCGTACTCCTGCAATTCCCCGGTGTTGTGCGTGACCGGGCAGATCCGCTCCGACCTGATCGGCAAGAACCGCGGCGCCCTGCACGAGATCACCGACCAGTTGGGGATGTTCCGGTCGGTGACCAAGTGGCAGGACCGCCCGGAGACGGCGTCGGATGTCGGCGGCACGGTCGAGGAGGCGTTCCGGCAGTTGCGGACCGG
The DNA here is from genome assembly GCA_046096285.1 of Chloroflexota bacterium. Lineage (GTDB taxonomy): Bacteria > Chloroflexota > Chloroflexia > Thermomicrobiales > UBA6265 > CADCWF01. The sequence continues at coordinate 7,823 of JBJTKE010000381.1, read as the reverse complement.
GCGGCAGCGGCCGGTGGCGATCGAGGTTGCCCCGGACGTGCTGACCTCGGTCGGCGGGCGCATCGGCGGGGCGGACACCAGCCGGTTCTCCTTCGGCGGCGACCCGGACCTGCTGGCGAAGGCGGCGAAACTGCTCGGCGAGGCGAAGAACCCGGTGATCGTGGCGGGCGGCGGCGTGGAGCGGTCCGCGGGCGCCCCGGCGGAACTGGCGCGGGTGGCGGAACTGCTGGAGGCCCCGGTCATCAAGACCAGCCACGGCAAGGGCGCCCTGAGCGACCGGGACTACCGCTCGCAGAACAGCCTGCTGGCCGGCGAGTTCCTGCCGAAGGCCGACGTGGTGGTGATCCTCGCCAGCCGCTTCCCGGACCCTGCCGGGTGGCAGTGGTACCCGGCCTCGGGCCAGCAGGTGATCCAGATCGACATCGACCGCACCGAGTTCGGCAAGTTCGGCCCCGGGGCCCTGAACATCGAGGCCGATGCCCGGCCGGCGCTCGCCGCCCTCGCCGGCGCCATCCCGGCGCACAACCGCAAGCGGGCCAGCCGCAAGGATGAACTTGCCGCGATCCGCGGCGCGTTCCAGACGACGCTCGAGGCGATCGACCCGCAGGCGGGCTTCGGCCTGGCGCTGCGGGCGGAACTCCCGGACGAGGGCATCCTCGTCGGCGAGTTCACGCAGGTGGGCTACTGGTGCTACCTCGGCTACGACGTGTACGAGCCGAACACCTTCCTGACTCCCGGCTACCAGGGCACCCTGGGCTACGGTTTCACCACCGCGATGGGGGCCAAGGTCGGCAAGCCGGACACGCCGGTGGTCTCGATCAACGGCGACGGCGGCTTCGGCTACACCCTGAACGAACTCTCCATCCTGGTGCAGCACAACATTCCGCTGGTGGCGGTCGTCTTCAACGACAACGCCTACGGCAACGTGCGGCGCCTGCAAAGCGACGACTACGGCGGCCGCATCATCGCGTCCGAACTGCTCAACCCGGACTACATGAAACTGGCGTCGGCCTTCGGCGTCGCGGGACGGAGGGCCGAAACCCCCGCCGCGTTGCGGACCGCCCTGCGCGAGGCCCTGCACGCCAACGAGCCCTGCCTGATCGAGGTGCCGATCGGCATCACGCCGGACCCGTGGAAGATGCTGGGGTTCGAGTAGCCGTCCACCGGCGGCAACCCGCCGCCCTCTCCCGGCTGCAAGCGAATCAATCGACGGGGCGCCGCGCAACTGCGGCGCCCCGTCGCTGCCCCTGCGGGCCGACGGGCCGGCGGGATGCGCCCCGCAGGATCCCCGCCCCGGACTCGCCCGCCTACACCGAACCGGCGAAGATGACCTGCGCCATGACCCCGAGCGCCAGCACGACCCCGGAGGCGGACCAGCCCGCGGCGAAGGCGGGCATCCCGCGGAACCAGCCGAGCGGCGGCGCAGCCAGCCACCCGATCCCGCAGACGATCAGGGCCGCGAACGCGAGCGGACTCCCCTCCCCGGTGGCCAGCCGGGAGACGGCCTGCAGCGCGAGAAAGCCGAGCGCCACCCCGCCGACGAGGCCGCCGAGAAAGAGGCGGGCGTCCCGCGAGGTGATCATGCCTGGTCCTCCCCGGCGAGCCAGCGCAGGAAGCCGGCCCAAAAATCCGCGTACCCCTCCCAGCGAAGGAAATCGCCGCCCCAGTGAGGGCCGAAATCGGTGGCGAACACTGCCGTGCGGCCCGCGCCGTGGCGGCCCGCGGCGATGATCGGATCGCCCTCCCAGGAGGCGATCAGGCTCGCGCCGGGCTTCAGCGTGACCCGGTTGTAGCCGCACATGGTGAAGTCGGCGCGATCCCAGTCGAAGCCGCGGACGATGGGGTGGCCCGGGTCGTCGATGGCGAACCGGAACCCCTCGACCATCTCGACCCGGTCATCGTAGGGCTGGATGGAGACCGGGAGGATGTCCTCGATGACGGTTCCGTGATAGCGGGCGATGCCGTTGATGCCGGCGAAGGAGAGATAGCCGCCGACCATCAGGAAGCCGCCGCCGTTGCGGGCGAATTCGGCGGTCATGCGGAGGCGGTCGCGGCCGAGCGGGTACGCATACGGCGGGGTGAGCCCGGGGTAGAAGAGCATGGTGTTGGAGCCGACGTCGGAGAAAATCACCACGTCGTACCGGGCGAGTTCCTCGCTGGAGGCCGGGAACTCGGCGGGAACGTTAGCGGGGATGATGTGGCGGACGACGACGTCGTCACGGCCGGCGAGGGCCTCGCGCAGGTACTTGCCGTTGTCGTTGAACCATGCCTGCTCGAACACGTCCGCGCCGACGGCATAGCGGTTGATGACGGTCTCGGAATCCCCGACGTAGAGCACGGAAACCGGACTGCGGGCGGCCATGTGCTGCTCCCCGGAGCGAAGGCGGACGAGAGGGCGCGCGCCCCGCGCCACGATACGCGGCGGGGGCCGCGTTGGAAAGGCCCGGCCCGCCGGGTCCGCGCGGGCTTGGGCGGCGACGCCGGGAGTGCGGTACCATCCCGTCGCTCCAACCGGGTAGGCTGACGGGCGCATGGGCGCGGCCGCCAGGGGGGTCCCGGGCTCCGGGCGCCCCGGTCGCGTTGCGCCGGGCCGCCGGTGCGGGCAGCGGCAAGACTGGCCGGATCACGGTCGAATCCGGCCCGGACGTGAACGTGGGACAGGAGGTCCAGATGTCACGGTTTTCCCGGAGAGCCGCGCTGATCGGCGCGGCGTTGCTCGCGACCGCCGGTTTCGGCGGCATGACCCCGGCGACGGCGCAGGATGCGCGGGGCGACATCAAGATCGTGGTGGTGAGCCACGGGCAGGCGTCCGACCCGTTCTGGTCGGTGGTGCAGAAGGGCGTCGCCCAGGCGGGCGAGGACATGGGCGTCCAGGTGGACTACCAGGCCCCGACGACCTTCGACATGGTGGCGATGGCGCAGTTGATCGACGCCGCGGTGGCCACCAGCCCGCAGGGGCTGATCGTGTCGGTGCCGGATGCGGAGGCCCTCGGGCCGTCCATCAAGGCGGCGGTCGAGGCCGGCATCCCGGTCATCACCATGAACTCCGGTTCTGACGTGGCCAAGGAACTCGGCGCGCTGACGCACGTCGGCCAGACCGAGTACGAGGCCGGGTTCGGCGGCGGCGAGCGGATGGCCGCCTCCGGCGTGACCACCGCCCTGTGCGTCAACCAGGAGGTCGGCAACGCCGGTCTCGACGCCCGCTGCCAGGGCTTCACCGACGCCATGACCGCCGCCGGCGGCACCGTCGAGGTGCTGGCCGTCGATCTTGCCGACCCGACCGGGGCGCAGGCCGCGGTGGACGCCGCGGTGGCCGCCAACCCGGAGGTCAACGGCATCCTCACCCTCGGCCCGACGGGCTCCGCCCCGGCGCTGGCGGCGCTGGAAGCGGCGGGCAAGCTCGAGAGCATCAAGCTCGCCACCTTCGACCTGTCGCCCGAGGTGCTGAACGCCCTCAAGGACGGCAAGATGCTGTTCGCCATCGACCAGCAGCAGTACATCCAGGGCTACCTGCCGGTGGTGCTGCTGACCCTCTACAACACCAACCTGAACACCATCGCCAATGAGGTGTTGATGACCGGACCCGGCTTCGTCACGGCTGAAAACGCCGAGCGGGTCATCGCCCTGGCCGAGGCTGGCACCCGCTAGTCCCGCCCCGGGCAACGCCGGGCGCCGCGCCGGCCGGGGGAAACCCCGCCGACCGGCGCCCGGTTTCGTTTCGCCGCCGGAGGTCCCGGGCGGGGCGACGCCGCCCCGGCGCCGGGCCGGACGAACCGGCACAGGCAAAGGAACGGGATTCGCGATGAGCGCTTCACCGCACGCCGCCGCCGACGCGGCCCCCACCGACGAACGCGTCGCCCGGATCAATCCGGCGCGCCGGTTCTTCTCCCGGCCGGAAGCGGGCGCGATCGCGGGGGCGCTCGCCATCTGGCTGGCGTTCGCCCTGTACGGGGTGTCGTCGGCCGCCTTCCTCTCCGCGAAGGGAATGGCCAGCTATCTCGAGGTGGCGGCCCAGTTGGGCATCATCGCGGTGCCGGTCGCCCTGCTGATGATCGGCGGCGAATTCGACCTCTCGATCGGATCGGTCATCGGCGCCTGCGGGATGGTGACGGCGCTCCTGTCGGCGCAGTTTGGCTGGCCGTTGTGGCTGGCCATCCTCGCCGCGCTCGCCGTGGCCGTGCTGATCGGCTTCCTGAACGGGCTGCTGGTGATCCGGACCGGGCTGCCGTCGTTCATCGTGACGCTCGGCATGCTCTTCATGGTGCGGGGGGCGACCATCGGGATCACCAAGGCCTACACCGGGCGGACGCAGATCGGCGGCATCAAGGACCTGGAGGGCTACGACGCCCTGTTCCGGATCTTCGCCCAGAAGGCCTCCATCAACGGGGCGCAATTCTCGATCTCGATCCTGTGGTGGGCGCTGCTGGTCGCCGCCGGCACCTGGCTGCTGCTGCGGACCCGCTTCGGCAACTGGATCTTCGGAGTCGGGGGGAATGCCCCGGCGGCCCGCAATGTCGGCGTGCCGGTGGACCGGGTGAAGGTGACGCTGTTCATCATGACCGCGGTGTCGGCGTGGCTGCTCTCCACCATCCAGGTGATCACCTTCAGCGGGACGGACGTGCTGCGGGGCGAGCAGCGCGAGTTCTACGCGATCATCGCCGCGGTCATCGGGGGCTGCCTGCTGACCGGCGGGTACGGCAGCGTCATCGGGGCGGCATTCGGCGCGCTGATCTACGGGATGATCCAGCAGGGCGTGGTCTATGCCCGGATCGACGCGAACTGGGTCCAGTTCTTCCTCGGCTCGATGCTGCTGATTGCGGTGCTCGTCAACCGCGCAATCCGGGCCCGCGCGATGGGAGGCCGCGCATGAGCGTCGCCGTGATCTCCGAATCTCCCGTGCCGCGAGGCCGCGAGGGGGAAACCCCGCTGCTGGAGGTGCGCCACGTCTCCAAGCACTTCGGCAGCGTGATCGCGCTGCAGGACGTGTCGATGAGCGTCTACGCCGGCGAGGTGATGTGCCTGCTGGGGGACAACGGCGCCGGGAAGTCGACGCTGATCAAGATCCTCTCGGGGGTGCACCAGCCGAGCGACGGCGTGTTCCTCGTCGAGGGCAGCCCGGTGAGTTTCGCCAGCCCGCGGGAGGCGCTCGACGCCGGGATCGCCACGGTCTATCAGGATCTCGCGATGGTGCCGCTGATGTCGGTGGCCCGGAACTTCTTCCTCGGCAGCGAGCCGACGCTCGGCTGGGGGCCGTTCCGGCGGTTCGACCTCGCGACGGCCGACCGGGTGACCCGCGAGGAACTGGCGAAGATGGGAATCCGGCTGCGCGACACCGAGCAACCGGTGGGCACCCTCTCCGGGGGGGAGCGGCAGTGCGTGGCGATCGCCCGCGCGGTCTACTTCGGGGCGAAGGTGCTGATCCTCGACGAACCGACCGCCGCCCTCGGCGTGAAGGAGGCGGGGGTGGTGCTGCGGTACATCGCGCAGGCGCGGGCCCGCGGGCTGGGCGTGATCTTCATCACCCACAATGTGCACCACGCCTACCCCATCGGCGACCGCTTCACGCTGCTGAACCGCGGGCGGTCCTACGGCACCTTCAGCAAGACCGAGGTGAGCCGCGAGGAGGTGGTGACGATGATGGCCGGCGGCGAGGAACTGGAGGAACTCGGGCACGAACTGGAGGAGTTTGCCCGCTCCGACAGCGCGGCCGCCGCGCGCCTCGAACGGGCGGCTGGCGAGGAGATGCGCTCCGGGGAATGAACGGCGCCGGCCGCCCCCCGACACCCAACACCCGATACCCGATACCCGAGCCACGACGAGGTGCAGCATGAGAATCGCCAACGCCCCGGTATCCTGGGGGGTGATCGAGTTCGAGGGGATGGAGACGCGGCCGGTGACCTGGGATCAGGTGCTGGACGAGATGGCCGCGGCCGGCTACACCGGCACGGAACTCGGCGACTGGGGCTTCCTGCCGACCGATCCGGCCGCGCTCGCGGAGGCCCTGGCGGCGCGCAACCTGGCGATGCTCGCCGCCTACGTGCCGGTGCGGCTGGCCGATCCCGGAGCGCTGGCGGCCGGGGTGGAGGCCGTCATCCGCACCGCGCGGCTGGTCGCGGCGGCGGCGACCGACGCCAGCAGCCCGGGTCCGTTCATCGTGCTCGCCGACGACAACGGCTCGGATCCGGCGCGTACCTGGCACGCCGGCCGGATCGGGCCGGGGATGATGCTCGAAGCCGCCGCCCGGGCCCGGTTCGCGGCAGGCGTCGAGGAGATCGCGCGCCGGCTGCACGAGGCGACCGGCATGAGCCTGGTCTTTCACCATCACTCCGCGGGCTACGTCGAGACGCCGGAGGAGATCGACTGGTTGCTCGACACGACCGACCCGGACCTGATCGGCACCGTCTTCGACACCGGCCACTACACCTTCGGGACCGGCGGCGGCGGGCTGCCGGCCCATGACGCGGTGACGCGCTACGGGAGCCGCATCCGGCACGTGCACTTCAAGGACTGCTCGCGCGACGTCGCCGCCGCCACCCGCGCCGAGGGGCTGGACTACTTCACCGCGCTGCGCCGCGGCCTGTTCTGCGAACTCGGGCAGGGCGAGGTCGACTTCCCGGCGGTGGCCGAGCGGTTGCGCGGGATCGGCTACGATGGCTGGGTGGTGGTGGAGCAGGACGTGCTGCCGGGCATGGGAACGCCGCTGGAGAGCGCCCTGCGGAACCGGGACTACCTGAGATCGATCGGATTGTGACCGCTGGAGCACGCGAGCGGCCGGGCTCCACGCGACCGAGGGGTGTACGCTTCGACCCATGAATTCAGGAAGTGAAAACCCGGAGCGCTGGACCGATACAGCCCCCGGCCGATTCCCGTCCGAGTTCGACCCGGACATCTACCGGGCGCTCAACAGCATCGTGGAGCGCATGGGGAACGCCGAGGCGCGGGCCCATTACCGCGAAACGGGCCGGCCCGGGGGTTGGCGCGCCAACGCCCTCGCCACCCGCGAGGACCTTGTGGCGATCATCGCCGATGCCCCGGCGGTGCTGGAGATCGGCCACCCGGAGCAGCGCCTGCTCCCGGCGGGCGACCGGACCGCGCTGCTGCCGCCATCGGCGAACCCCGGTCAGGACGGCCCGCTGTTCGACGTGGCGCTGAGCAGCCACCAGATTTCGGCGGTCCCCGACTTCGTGGAGCATCTCCGGCAGGTGGCGGACAGCCTGAAACCGGGCGGCCTGTACGTCGCGATGATCCCCGACAAGCGCTACTGCCTCGATCACTTCCAGCCCGCGACGACCATCGGCGCGGTGCTGGACGCCTATCGGCGGGAAGATGCCGTGTCATCGTGGCGGGCGCAGGTAGACAGCCTGACCCTCGAAACCCACAACGACCCGTTGAGGCACTGGCTGGGGGATCACGGATCGGTGCGGGATGTCACCCCCGACGACATCGCGGTCGCGCTGGCAACCGCCGAGCAGCGGGAGGAGGGCGCGCCAGAGGCGGCCGCCGCCTGCCGAACCTGGTTCTTCACGCCGTCATCGTTCCGGACGATCGTCTGGCTGCTGCGGGATGTCGGCCTGTGCGTGTTCGAACCGCTGCGGGTCTACCCGACCCTGCGGGACAGCTCGGAGTTCTGGGCGGTGCTGCGCAAGCCGTACCGGGAGGAACCGCAGACAGCCCGGGCGGACGAGGAGGCCGATGCCGGCGACGACGGGACCCCGGTCCTGCCGTACGATGCCTGGGCCGCCTCGCCAGGAATCTGGAGCGCGGCCCAGGCATCGTACGGCAGGACCGGGGTCCCGTCGTCGCCGGCATCGGCCTCCTCGTCC
>JBJTKE010000380.1:0-4083 GCA_046096285.1 Chloroflexota bacterium | reverse complement strand
GCCGAGCGAGGCCGCGAGCGGTCCCGGCGCGGCCGCCAGTTCGCGGTAGGTTTCATCGACCAGCAGCCACGCCCCCGCGCGCTCGGCGATCGCGGCGATGGCCCGCAGTTCGTCCGCGCCGAGTTCCGTGCCGGTCGGGTTGTGCGGGGTCGTCAGGCTCACCAGTTTCGTGCCCGGCGTCACCAGCGCGGCAAGACGCTCGATATCCACGCGCCAGCCGTCTTCGAACCGCAGGCCGAGCGGCACGATTTCGGCCCCGATCGCCCGCGGCGTCTCGAGGTTGGAGGCGTAGTTGGGGAGCGCCACGACCAGCCGGTCTCCCGGCTCCAGCAGCGCCGTCGCGACAAGAAACAGGGCGCCCGCCGCGCCGACCGTCAGCAGCACATCCCCGGCATCGAGGCCGTCGCCATCCTGCGCGACGGCCCGCCGCGCCGACTCCATGCCCCGGTGGTCGGCATACTGGAGCAGCAGTCCCGACAACATCTCCGGGTCGATCCCGAGATTGCGGAGGGTGCGGTCGCGCATCGAACTCTCGGCGAGGTTGACCCGCACCCGGTCGTACCCGACCTCCTCCGGGCTCTCGACCTCCATGATCATCCGCTCGTAGCGCATCCCGCATCAGCCTCCCCGGCGTCCGGCGCCGCGACCTACGCCGGCCAGTTTCCGCCGTCCACGTTCAGGCATTGCTGGGTGATGTAGTCGCTGTCGGCGCAGGCGAGGAAGACCGCTGCCCCGGTGACGTCCTCCGGCTGCTCGATGCGGCCGAGCGGAATCGACTTGGTGAAGGTCCGCTTCGGCTCGCCGACCTCCATGTTCAGCAACTTCGCGAACTGCCGGTCCACCTCGTCCCAGAAGGGCGTGTCCACGATGCCCGGCGCGATGGCGTTGACGTTGATCCGGTGAGGCGCCAGCGCCAGCGCGATCGACTGGTTCATTGAGATCACGCATGCCTTCGAGGCGCAGTAGGCGAGCACCAGCGCCTCGCCGCGGCGACCCGCCTGCGAGGCGAGGTTCACGATCTTGCCGCCGCGTCCCTGAGCGATCATCACCCGCGCCGCCGCCTGCGAGCACCACAGCAGGCCCTTGCAGTTGACGTCGAACATGAAATCCCAGTCGGCTTCGGTCGTGTCGAGGAACGGGATGATCTTGCCCACGCCCGCGTTGTTGACGAGGATGTCGAGGCCGCCGAAGGCCGCCACCGCCGCGTCCACCATCGCCTGCGCCTGCGCCTGATCGCGCACGTCCACCGCGAACGGCGCGGCCGCCGCGCCGATCTCGGCGGCGACTCCCCGGGCCGCCTCGGGATTGAGGTCGGCGATGAGCACCCGCGCCCCCTCGGCGGCGTACCGCCGGGCGATGGCCCGCCCCATCCCGGACCCCGCGCCGGTCACGATCGCCACCTTGCCGTCGAGCTTGCCCGCCATGCCTGCCGTCCTCCTGCGCCGAGTGCGCGCCGCCCCCGGCGCTCGCCACCTATCCGACCCGGTACCGTTCGACCGTGGCCATGTCCAGTTCCACGCCCAGCCCGGGCCGTTCCGGCAACTTCACCGTGCCGCCCGGGCCAATCCCGATCGGCTCGGTGAACAGCGCCGACCGCAGCGGGTTCGGGTTCTGGTCGAACTCCAGCAACCCGCCGTTCGGAATCGAGGCGATGAAATGCATGTTGGCGATGCTCGCCATCGCCGAGGAGAAGACGTGCGGGATCACCGGCAACCGGTGGGCCTGCGCCAGCGCCGCCACCCGCCGGCACTCGGTAATGCCGCCGGTCCAGATCGCATCCGGCTGCACGATGTCCACCGCCCGCCGCTCGATCAGGTCGCGGAACCCGCCCAGCCCCGTCTCCGACTCGTAGCCCGCCACCGGGATGGCGGTCGCCCGCGCGATCTCGGCGCTGCCCTCGACGTCGTCCGTCGCGACGGGCTCCTCCATCCAGGCGAGGTCGCAGTCGGCCGTCCGCCGCAGGAACTCGAGCGTGACGGCTGGCGTCCAGGCGTTGTTCGCGTCGACCGCGAGCCTGAACGCCGGCCCGACCGCCTTCCGCACCGCCCGCACCCGTTCGACGTCCTCCTCGAGCGTGGCGAGGGCGTAGTCGCTCGCCCACATGTCCTGCAGCGGGTTCAGCAGCACGTCCGGGTTGCGGCCGACCTTCATCTTGCCGTGCCGGAATCCCCGCTCGGCATACCCTCCGAACTCCTCGGCCAGTTCCGACGGGCCCTTGCCCGCCGCGTAGAAGCCCGCCGAGGCGTAGGCCACGAGCGTGTCCCGGTAGCCGCCAAGCAGCCGCCAGAGGGGGGTCTTCGTCGCCTGCCCGATGATGTCCCACCGGGCGATGTCCACCCCGCTGATGGCCATCGGCAGCATGCCCCGCTGCCCGCGCTGGTGCGACCGCCACGCCATCTTCGACCAGAGCCGCTCCACCCGGAAGGGGTCCTCACCGACCAGGCTGGGCCGCAGGTCGCCGAGCACCACCGCCTCCATGCTCTCCAGCGAGCCGCCGTAGGCCGCGCACTCGCCTATCCCGGTGATCCCGGCGTCGGTGTGCACCTGCACCAGCAGCAGGGTCCGCTCAGGCATGTAGTGGACGGCGTCGGCCATCGCCACGTCCATCACGTACCGCAGTTTCAGGGTTGAGACCTCGGTGATCCGCATCTGGGGTTCCCTCCCGGCCGCGGCACGGCGGGGGAGGGGCGGGTGCCCCGTGCCCTGCCCGACCGAAGCACGCGCCAGCCTGCGGATTGTGGCGCGGCGGCGGGGATTGTCAAGACGGGCCCCGCCGCGCACAGGAGCCACCTGCCGCGGCTGCGGAAGCCGCAAACCGGGCACGGACACCGGGCGGCCGGGCGCGCCCATCCCGGTTGCGCTCTCTTGATGCCAGTTGTAGGATGCATCATCCACACCGTACGTGGATACGGAAACCAACGGCCTGGTTTCATTCCAGTGGGGAGAGATGACGCCATGGAACAGGCGCGGTTCGCGGCCATTGCCCGGGCGCTCGGCTCGGCGACGACCCGGAGAGCCGGCATCGCGGCAGCGCTCGCGGCCCTGCTCGGCGACGGCCATGCGGCCGCGCATTCCGTCGCTCGCGGCGGGCCCTCGGCCGGAGCGCGGACATGCAAGCGCGATGCCGACTGCCCGACCGGGGTGTGCGACGTGGCGAAGGGCCAATGCCGTTGCCTCGGCAGTGGCCGGGCCTGCACGTCCGGCAAGAACTGCTGCGCCCCGCTGATCTGCATCCAGGGCGTCTGCAAGCAGCCCTGCAACCAGAAGACCTGCCCAAAGGGATGCTGCGCCTCCCGGACGCGGTGCGTCCAGTACGCGAACCAGAATCCCACCCGCTGCGGCGCCGCGGGAGCGGCCTGCAAGTCCTGCTCCGACCAGAACGACTGCACGTCCGATACCTGCGTGGAGGGCAGTTGCAAGCGCCAGAAGCTGACCGGCGTCGCCTGCGGCCCGAACGGCGCGGGATGCTGCGACGGAGGCGCCTGCACGAGTGCGAGTGCCTGCTCCAGTCAGGGCATCTGCGTCACCTGCGCGCCGGGCCAGTTCTTCGACCCCGGCGGTTGCGTCTGCCGCTGCAGCGCAAACAGCTGTCCGGACGGCTGCTGCCTCGACGGCGTCTCGTGCCTGCCTTACGCGGCCCAGAGCGCGAGCGTCTGCGGAACCGGCGGGGCGGTCTGCACCGGCTGCGACGACGGCTATCCCTGCACGAACGACACCTGCATGCAGGGACAGTGCAGCTACCCTACGGCGCCGGAGGGAACGCCCTGCGGCGCGGCGCAAAACTGCAACGCGAACGGCCAGTGCGTGTAGATGTCCCGGCCGCGAGCGGAGCGCGGCGACGGGCAAAACCTGCGGCGAGGCCTCTGCTCCGGTCTGGCCGCCTCGCGGGAGCGGCTTTCACCCTAGCCGGCGACCAACCGCCCGCTCTCCCGGTCGAAGAAGCGGACCCCGGCAGGATCGAGCCGGACGCCCACCCGTTGGCCGGGGGCCAGTTGCGCCATTCCAGGCATCCGGGCGGTCAGGCTGCCGCCGTCCCAGTCGACCGTCGCCAGCGTGAACGGCCCCAGAGGCTGCGTCACCCGC
>JBJTKE010000379.1:0-6896 GCA_046096285.1 Chloroflexota bacterium | reverse complement strand
GGCGCACGGCGATTTCACCTACGGCAACTGTTGCAACACCGAGGAGTGTTCATGGGAGGCGACCTGCGCCTCCGGATCCTGCGCCTGCAACCACAAGGACTTCTGCGGCGATCAGCAGGCCTGCGGCGAGGGCTGCGGGACCATTCAGCCGGTCGAGGGCGGCGATTGCTTCTGCCACCAGGGGACGCCCTGCAGCGTCGCCACGCAGTGCAAGGCGACCTCGGAGTGCCCGAAGGGCTGGATCTGCGCGGAGTCCTGCTGCGACGGGCCGCGCTGCCTGCCCCCATGCGGCACCTACGCCGGCCAGGGAATCGCGGCGGGCAGCGGCAAGATGTCCATCGGCAAGGTGATCTGACCGGGGCGCCCGCCGCACCCACCGGATGCCAGCCGGGGCCGCTCCATCCGGGGCGGCCCCGGCCCATCTGCACCCAGCCGCGCCGGGCGGCCCGCTACCAGTTGGCGGACTCGTACTCCATGTCGCGGGCGGTGCGGCGGGCGGTCTCCTCGCCGTGCAGGCGGGAGACGACGTGCAGGGCCATGTCGATGCCGGCGGAGACGCCCGCCGACGTGACGATCCCGCCGAGATCCACGATCCGCCGGTCGTCGCGGACGTCGATCGCCGGGTGCAACTCGCGCAGCCCGTCGATGGTGGACCAGTGGGTCGTCGCCGCCTGCCCGTCCAGCAGGCCGAGCGCCGCCAGCAGGAATGCGCCGGTGCAGACGCTGGTGGTGAGCGCGCCCGCCGCGTGCTGCCGGGCGATCCAGTCCAGCACCGCGGGGTTGGAGCGTTCGCGGCGGGTGCCGTAGCCCCCGGGCACGACGATGATGTCGAACGGCGCGCCGTCGGCGATGGCGGCGTGCGGGACGACCTGCAGGCCGCCGCGGCAGCGGATGGTCTCCATCCGCTCGGCGACGATGGAGGCGCGGAACAGGTGCGGCTCTGGCTCGCCGGGCGCGGCGGGCAGGGCGGCGCTGGCGAAGACCTCGAAGGGGCCGCAGAAGTCCAGCACCTCGACATCCTCGAAGACGAGGATGCCGACGTGGCGGGCATCCGGGGCGAAGCGCTCGGTGGACATGGCGTGCTCCCGTGGCTGGGCTGCCGGGCTGACGGACGGTTGGACGGCTGGACGGCTGGTGACGATGCGCGAAGTATGGACGATGCGACGCGGCGAGGGCCGGATCGTGGTGATCCGGCCCCGCCGCGAACAACCTGGTTGCCGGTCCCGGGCGCCCGGCTGGGGCGTTTGACGATCAGGTGAGGGAGCAGGTGGCTCCGGTACCGGAGTTGCTGATGTCGGCCAGCCAGTAGTTGTTGCAGGTGGAGGCCGTGTTCCCGGTCACCGTGGTCGCGGTGGCGCCGGACACGAGCGTAAGGTCGTTGTTCTGGAAGATGCCACCACCCGCAAAGGCCTGGTTGCTGCTGATCCGCACCGTGTTCGCCGAGATCGTCAGGTTGGCCGACGTGTCGATGAACAGGCCCCCGCCATTCGTGCTGGCCGTGTTGTTCGACACCGCCGCGTTGCCCGACATCGTGATCACTGTCGAGCCAATTGCGTAGACGCCTCCGCCTTGGTCGAACGTGGCCTCATTGCCGGTGATCTGCGCGTTGCCCGAGATCGTCACCGTCGAATCGACGGCCTCGACGCCGCCGTTCCCCAGCGCAGTGTTGTCGCGGATTTTCGCGTCGTCCGTCACCGTCAGGGTCGAGCCGCTCGTGAGCGAGCCGCCACCCCCGGTGACGGCGTCGTTGCCCAGCACCTGAGCGTTCCCGCGGATCACGATGGTGGCGGATATGCCGTAGAAGCCCCCGCCGCTGCTGGTCTCGCTGGAGTTGCGCTTCGCCGGGTGGGCGTCGCCGATCAGCACGGTGTCGGTGCAGGTGGGGTCGGCCACGCGGTCGCAGCCCGCCTGCAGCGTGCCGTCGACCACCATGAAGCCGCCGCCGTCGGTGTCCTGCACCCCCATCCGCACCACCGTGCCGCCGACCAGAACGACGGTCGCGCCCGGGCCGACGTAGATGCCGCCGCCCATCTGCCCCGTGGCGGTGTTGCCCACGATCGAGATGGTGTCGATGGTGACGGTGAACGTCGGGACCAGCGGTTGCCGCTCCATGCTGAACGACGCGCCGGTGAAAATCACCCGGCCCTGCAGGGTCGGCGTGGTATCGGACGCCGCGGTCTTGTTGGTCATGATCACCTCGCCGGTGTCGCCGCAGCGGACCAGCGTGAGGTTCTTCTGGATCACGTAGTCTTCCTGGTAGGTCCCGGGTTCGATGGTGATCACCGCGCCGTCGGCGGCGGCGTTGATCGCGGCAACGAGGGCCGCGCCGTTGGTGGCGGCGTCGCCCTGGTTCAGCACGGTGCAGGCCGGGCCGGGTTTGGCGCACACGTCATTGGTGCAGACCATCGACCCGCAGCAGTTCTTGTCTTCCGTGCAGTCCTGGCCGCGGCGGGCGCAGCGGCACCGGCCCTTGCCGTCGCGGTTCTTCTTCGCGAGGTCCTTGTCGCAGATGCCGGTGCAGCACTGCTTGTCCTTCGTGCAGATGTTGTCCTTGCGGGTGCCGTCGCCGCAGGGGCCGGTGATGCCGGGCCGCTTCCGGCGGCGCTTCCGGCCCGCGTCGCGCGCTTTGGCCTCCGCGGCGGGCGCGGCGGCGACAACCGAGCCAAGGCCGAGCATGCCGCCGAGGGCGGCGGCGAACCCCTGCCGACGGGTGGCGGCGCCGCCGAGCAGGCGGGCGATACGGTCGAACGCGGTCTGGTCCACGGCGTGCTCCCTTCCTGACGATAGTGTACGTACATAAGTATGCCGTAAAGCTTGGCAACGTGCAACGCCTTGCCACGCGGCAACCGCCATGACGTCACGCATGTGAGCGTTGCCCGCCCGGGGCGCCCGGTTGGGCGCGGCCGGGCGGGCGAGGGAGCAGCGGGCGCTCGCCGCGGGCATGGCGGCGGCGACGTTGCCGGCGATGGGGGCCGTTGCGGAGGCCGCGCCGCGGGCATCCGGGAATGGATGACGGGGGCGGGTCGCGCGCGCGGATGAACTCGACGCGGACGGCCCCCGGGGGTTCCCCGGGGGCCGTCCCGCCGCCGATGACGTGCGCATTCGCGCGGGAGCGCGGATCAGCTGATGGAACAGGTGGCGCCGGCGCCCGTGTTGATCCTGTCGGCCGAGTAGTAGTTGTTGCAGGTGACGGCCGTGTTGCCCGTCACCGTGGTCGCGGTGGCGCCCGAGGCGGCTGTCGTGTCGTCTTGCTGGAAGACGCCACCGCCTGTCTGGCCTGCCTGGTTGCCGGTGATCCGCACCGTGTTCGCCGCGATCACCAGGCTGCCCACCGCAGGAATGTACAACCCGCCACCGTCGTTGCCGGGGGCCGTGTTGTTCGACACCGCCGCGTTGCCCGACATCGTGATGACCGTCGAGCCAGATGCGTAGACGCCTCCGCCTTGGTCGGACGTGGCCTCATTGCCGGTGATCTGCGCGTTGCCCGAGATCGTCACCGTCGAATCGGCGGCCTCGACGCCGCCGCCGTTCTCCTGCGCGGTGTTGTCGCGGATCTTCGCGTCGTCCGTCACCGTCAGGGTCGAGCCGCTCGAGACCGTACCGCCACCCCCGGTGATGGCGTAGTTGCCCAGCACCTGGGCGTTGCCGCGGATCACGATGGTGGCGGAATTCAGGCCGAAGAAGCCGCCGCCGCCGCTGTTGTCGCTGGAGTTGCCCTTCGCCGGGTCGGCGTCGCCGATCAGCACGGTGTCGGTGCAGGCGGGGTTGGCCACGCGGTCGCAGCCCGCCCGCAGCGTGCCGCCGTCCACCAGGATGCCGCCGCCGTCCAGGCTGTCCTGGACCGCCATGCGGACGACCGTGCCGCCGACCAGATCGACGGTCGCGCCCCGGCCGACGTAGATGCCGCCGCCGAACTGCCCCGAGGCGGTGTTGCCCACGATCGAGATGGTGTCGATCGTGACGGTGAACGTCGGGACCAGCGTCACCCGCTCGATGGAGAGCGCCGCGCCGGTCAGGATCACCCGGCCCTGCAGGTTCGCCGCGGAGTCGGTCGACGCGCTCTTGTTGGTCATGATCACCTCGCCGGTGTCGCCGCAGCGGACCAGCGTGAGGTTCTTCTGGATTTCGTAGTCTTCCTGGTAGGTCCCCGGCTCGATGGTGATCACGGCGCCGGGGGCGGCGGCGTTGATCGCGGCGACGAGCGCCGCGCCGTTGGTGGCGGCGTCGCCCTGGTTCAGCACGGTGCAGGCCGGGCCGGGCATGGCGCAGATCTTGTCGCGGCAGACCATCGACCGGCAGCAGTTGCGCTCCTCCTGGCACTTCTCGCCGCGACGGATGCAGCGGCAGCGGCCACGGCCGTCGATGTTCTTCTGGCCGGCCTTGCGATTGCAGATGCCGGTGCAGCAATCCTTGTCGCGGTCGCAGACGTTTTCCGCCCGGGTTCCATCGCCGCAGGGGCCGGTGATGCCGGGGCGCTTGCGGCGGCGGATCTTTGCCGAGGGGGACTGCGCCGCCGCGGCGGGCGCGGCGGCCGCGAGGCCGGCGCCGAGCACGCCGCCGAGCGCGGCGGCGAGACCCTGCCGCCGGGTGGCGGCCCCGCCGAGCAGGCGGGCGATGCGATCGAACGAGGTGTGGTCCACGAGATGCTCCTTTCGAATCCCCCGACGGGACGCATGGCGCCCACGTCCGGTCCGGGATACCGGCCTGGCGGACGCGGGGGCTGCATCCGCCAGTCAGCGGGGATCCCGGACCGGGCGCGGCCGCACGGCCACCCGGCATTCCGGCTGTCCCGGTGTTCATCGAGCGGCCGGGCCCCCGCCCGCCGCTCCCGCTCCCGTCGCCGGGCGCCCTTCCCGCGCGGCCAGTGCCCCGGCGGCGCGGCGGGTTGGGATCCATTGTGCCCGGCATGCAAGCGGATCGCCATCCTACATCGTGTAGGGGATCCTGCCATTCCTGCTGTTCGGAAAGTCGCTGGCGCAACGGCGGGCAGGCCGCATGGGCGCGCCCCTGCAAGCGCACGGCGCACACCGGAGGGCGCGGAGATCCGCGCGGGGTCGGGCGGAGATCCGCGCGGGATGCAGGGTGCGCAAACCGGCGGCCGGGGCGGCCCCGCGTGGGCGGGGCCGCCAGCCCGGCGGGCCGGGTGTAGCCTAGTACTGGCTCCAGACCGCGACCCGGGCATTCTGCGTATCAGCGACGTAGACCTGCTTGCCGTCCGCCGACACGTCGACGGCCTCCGGCTCGTTGAAGACGCTTGCGCTGCCGAAGGGGGTTTGCGCCTCCCAGGCGGACGTGAGGGTGGCGCGGGTCCAGTGGACGATGCGGTTGTTGTCGGTGTCGGCCACGTAGATCGAGAGGCTGTCCGGCGACAACGCCACGCCTTTGGGGCTGTTCATCTGGCCGTCGCCCGTGCCGGGGCCGGGCAAGCCGATCGGGGCCACCGCTCCCCAGGCTGACACGGTCGCGGCCCGCTTCCAGTACGCGACGCGGTTGTTGTCGGTGTCGGCGATGAAGAGTTCGAGGCCATCGGCGGAGATGGCCATGCCGCGGCCGTACTCCAGTTGGTCGTTGGCCGAGCCCTGGCCGTTGCCGAGACTCGGCTGGGCCGTGAAGGCGGTGCTGGTATTGGGCCGGGTCCAGACCTTGATGTAGCCGGTGGCGTCGAGGTCCGTCATGTAGATCTCGAGCGTGTCGGGCGAGAGCGCGATGCCGTAGGTAGCTGCAAGTTGGTTGTACGCGGTGCCGTACGGGGCGTCGATCTGCGTCTGGGCCGCCCAGGCGGAGGACGTGCTGGCGCGGGTCCAGTGCTTCAGGCGGGAATCGCACGGGACGAACATCTCCAGGAAATCGGATGAGAACGCCTGCATGAAGCCGTTCCTGAAGTCGGCGTCGTTGTAGCCAAACGTGCCGCCGATGGGAGGCTGGGCCGTGAAGGTCGAGGCGGTGTCGGGACGGGTCCAGACGGTGACGCGGTTGTTGAAGACGTCCGACATGAACAGTTGGAGTCCGTCGCTGGTAATGTGGACGTCGGTGATTTCCTGGTTCTGGTCGTCCAGGATCGGGGGGTTGCCATTCCTGTTGCCGCCGATGGAGGCGATCTCCCGCCACGCACGAGCCGAGCAGACGCCAGCCGTGCAGACCGGCTTGGCGCCGTCGCAGGCCGCGCAGGCGCCGCCGGACGTGCCGCAGGCGCCGGCATCCGTTCCCGTCTGGCAGATTCCCGCCTGGCAGCACCCGGTGGGGCAGGTGGCGGGGCCGCACTCGCCCGCGGACGGCACGGCGCAGACGCCGGTCGCGCAGGTCATGCCGCCGCAGCACCGGGTCTTCGCGCCGCACACGAACCCCGCCGGCGCGCACCGGCAGCGACGCATCTTGCGCACCTTGCCGTTCTTCCGCTTCCGGATCTTCTTGCAGTACCCGGTGCAGCAGTCGGTGTGCTTGCGGCACCGCTTCCTCTTGCCCTTCTTCCCCTTGAGACACTTGGCTTCGTCATCGGGCCGGCCTTCGGCGTCGCCGTTCCCGGCGAGGACGTCCGCCGCCGGCGCGGCGAGGCCTGCGCCGACGATGCTCGCCAGTGCGGCGGCGAGCCCCTGCCGCCGGGTGGCGGCCCCGCCAAGCAGGCGGGCGATGCGATCGAACGAGCTCTGGTCCACGAACGGCTCCTTCCCTGTCCCCGGGCGGCGCACCTGCGCCCACGTCCGGTCCGGGATTCCAGCCTGGCGGATGCGGGGGCTGCCTCCTCCAGTCAGCGGGACTCCCGGACCGGGCGCGGCCGCCCGCCATCTCATCGTTCGAGCGGCCGGGCCCCCGCCCGCCGCTCCAGTTTCCGTTCCCGGGCGTGCGCATGCACCCCCGGGGCGCGCGGCCAGGGCCCCCGGCGGCGCGCGGAATCCGGC
>JBJTKE010000378.1:0-2698 GCA_046096285.1 Chloroflexota bacterium | reverse complement strand
GTCTGGGGCAACGAGTGGTCGGCCTTGAGGGCGGGCGCGCCGTGGCGGTCGGTCGGGAAGACGATGGCGTCCCGCAGGCGGTCTGGCGGTCGGATTGGGCAGGGGAGGCAACAGGAGGATCACCCCCCCGCTTCCGCAAAGCGCGGCAACCTCACCGGCGAGCGATGCGGCATCGCCCACGGCGACCGCGGCGAATGCCCGGGGTTCGGCTTCCGGGGCTGGTTCCGGCATCGGATTTCGTCCCTCGCGTTCGCCCGGGCCACGCTGGAGATTCTAGACTTCGCGCGTCAGCGCCCGCTGTTCCCGGGCGCTACAGGTACGACGATGGGCGCTCGCGTGTTCCTTGCCGCAATCCTGCTGCTGGCCGGGCTGGCAGCCTCGCCCGCGGCGGCGGAGGCTCCTGCCCCGGCACAGCCGGCCCAGCCGCTGGCGGGGCCGGGCGGCAGGTCGGCGCCCTACGCCGGGGTCCGGGCCGAGCGGGTGGGGGAGCCACCGCGCGGCTACTGGCTGTTCAGCCCGGAGGAAGCGGCCGGACCGGAGCCTGGGACGTTGCGGGTGGTGCTCTTCCTGCACGGCTACACGGCGATCGACCCCGCGGCCTATCGCGGGTGGATCGACCACATCGTGCGGCGCGGCTCGGTCGTGATCTACCCCGACTACCAGACCGCCGACCCGTTTGCGGTGCCCTGGGCGGAGATGCTGCCGAACGCGGTGGCGGCGACGCGGAACGCGCTCGCCAGCCTCGGGACCGGTTCTGATTCCGGTCAGGTTGCTCCGGTTGACATATCCCGCATGGCCGTCGTCGGGCACTCGCTGGGCGGGGTGCTCGCCGTGTCGCTGGCCTCGGTCGCCCGGCAGGCGAGACTGCCGGAGATCCCGCTGCTGCTGGTCGTGCAGCCCGGCGGCTGCGAGGGCTGCGGCGATGCCCCGAACAGCGCGGGCGTGGCCATGCCCGACCTTTCCCGCATCCCGGACGAGACGCGCCTGCTGCTGATGGTCGGCGAGGATGACGGGGTGGTGGCCGACCGGGCCGCCCGCGTGATCTGGGAGTGGACCGCCCACATTCCGTCCGGCCTGCGGGACGCCATCGTCTTCCCGACCGACCGCCACGGCGCGCCCGCCCTCAAGGCCGACCACTCGTTGCCCCAGACCGGCCCGGTGGGCGGCGTCGAGGACGCCTTCGACTGGTTCGGCCCATGGAAAATGTACGACCTGCTGGCGGATTGCGTCTTCGCCGGATCGGGATGCGAGGAGGCGATGAACGGGTCGCCGGCGCAGCGGCACATGGGTTCCTGGAGCGATGGCACGCCGGTTCGGCAGCCGCTGGTCACCGACGCGTTGCCGCCGCCGGACCAGCAGGAATGACCGCTGTCAGCGCCTCCGGGGCTGTTGCCGTCCCGATGCCCGCCGGGTTCTCGTTGGCGCGGACCTGCGCTCCCGCCGCGTGGGCGGGTGGCCGCTGGCCGAATGAGGACTGGATCGACGGCGCGTTCTGGTGGGCGGGACACGACCGCGGTGTCGCCTGCTGGCGGCGGGTTTCCGCCATCGGCGGCGGCGTGCTGGTCGAGGGGACCGGGGACGCCGACGGGTTCGCCGACTGGGCGATGCGCGTGCTCGCCCCCCGGCCCGCGCTCGACCGCGCGGCCGATCCCGTGATCGCCGCGCTGGATCGCGCCTTCCCGGGCCTCGGCCAACTCAACAGCGGCGACATGGCCGACGGCGCGACGTTCGCCATCGTCGGCCAGAGCGTGTCGCTCGCTTCGGCGGGGGTCACGGCATCGCGCCTTTCGGCGATGTTCCATCCCGGTTTTGCGCTCGCCGGCAGAACGCTGTGGCCCCTCCCGGCCCCGGCCGACCTCGCCGCAGCCCGCCCCGACCGCATCCGCCCCTGCGGCGTGACGGGTAAGCGGGCCGAGGCCCTCGTCGCGGCGGCCGCGCTCTTCGCTGCGGCCGAGATTCCCGGCGATCCCGCCACGTTCGGGGAGACCCCCGCCGCCCGCCTCCTCTCCACCCCGGGCGTCGGCCCCTGGACGGTCGCCTCGACCCTGCTCTGGGGCGGTGGCCACCCCGACGTGTTCCCGCCCGGCGACGCCGCCCTGCTGCGAGCCGCTCGCGCCGCCTGCGCCGATCCCGGGCTCGATCATCGCGGCCTGGAGGCGCGGTCGGCGCGCTGGGCGGGCCACCGGTCGGTCGCCGCCCGCCTGCTCTGGACCGCGCTGTTCGGGCACCCCGGCGACGCCATGACGCCCGGTCGCGGCCCTGCCGGCCCCGGCGGCTTCGCGTGACCCCGCCGCGGGAGCGCGCATTCCCGGTCGAGGCGGCGCTCGATGCCATCGTGCCGGTGGTGGCGCGGTTTCCGCCGCCATCGATGTTCGAGTTGGCCCGCCGGGGACATGGGTCGCTCTTCGAGCAGGTGATCGGCTGCGTGGTGTCGATCCGGACGCTGGAGGAGGTGTCGCTCGGGGCGGCGCTGCGGCTGTTCGCGCTGGCGACCGATCCCGAGGGGGTGGCGGGGCTGGGCGAGGCGCGGATCGCGGCGGCGGGCGGCCGCGGCGCATGCGGGCGGGGCGGCCTGCGGCGAGGTCGGCCGGGGCCGGGCGGCGCCACAGCGTTCTGCCGGCGAGCGCAAAACCGGGATGGAACATCGCCGAAAGGCGCGATGCCGTGACCCCCGCCGAAGCGAGCGACACGCTCTGGC
>JBJTKE010000377.1:0-5711 GCA_046096285.1 Chloroflexota bacterium | reverse complement strand
CTCCTCCGGCGGGGTGATGGCGCTGATCTGGAAGCTGCGCAATTCGAGACCGAGCCGACGGAAGTCGTCGTCGAGGGCGGCGCGGGTGGCGGCGGCGAGTTCGCTGGTCATCGACTGGATGTCGAGGATCGACGTGTCGAGGGCGCCGAGCATCTCGTTGAACTCGGCCAGGATGACGCCGCGCAGGAAGTCGTCGATCAGCCCGGTGTTGTAGGCGCCGCGGGACCCGACGATCTGGTTGACGAACAGCTGCGAGTCGGCCACCCGGAATGAGTAGGTGCCGTAGGCGCGGAGCCGGATGACGCCAAGTTCCTTGTCGCGGTAGATGAGGGCCTGCGGCGTGCCCCATTTCATGCCGGTGAAATCGCGCTTCGAGACGAAGTAGACCTCGGCGGTGAACGGCGTGCGGCCGCCGAAGGGAATGCCCAGCAACCCGGTCAGCAACGGAACATTGTCGGTGGCAAGCGTGTAGCGTCCGGGGCCGAAGACGTCGAGGGCCTTGCCGTCGCGGACGAAGACCGCCTCCTGGCTCTCGCGCACGATCAGCTGGGAACCCAGCTTGAACTCGCCGGAACCGGTTTCCGGGACGCGCCTGACGATCTCGTCGCTGCGCTCGTTCGGGTGCTCGATGACGTCGATGATCGCCATGACCGCCTCCGGGGAACGGAGCGTGCCCGCGGCGCGCACGCGCCGCGGGCGATCTGGTGTGGCCCTAGTTGTCGGAGCCGTCGGTGAGTTCGGCTAGCTTGCGCTCGCCGCCTGCCTTCAGGATCGCGAGTTCGGTCTCGATGTCGTCGTCGAAGCCGAGTTCGCGGAACTGGGCGTCGAGGCTGCTGTCCTGCCCCATCTCGAGGGCGGCGGCCGCCTCGGCCTCGGTCTGCCGGATCTTCCGCTCCATGCGGTCGAGGTCGGCCGCGGGGTCGAGCGGGCTCATCACCGTGGCCGAGGCCGCGGTGGCCACCTGCTTCTGGGCCTGGGCCCGACGCTGGCGGGCGATGAACGAATCCCGCCGGCTGAGCGTGTCCTGGTACTTCGCCTCGAGTTGCCGCAGCTGCTCCTTGAGCATCACGACGGCGTCCTTCTGGGTCTTGAGCTGCTCGCCGTAGATGGCGGAGTTCCGCTCGTTGTCCCGCTTGCGCCGCAGCGCCTCGCGGGCGAGTTCGTCCTTGCCGGCGGCAACGGCGCGCTCCGCCTTCGAGCCCCACTCGGAGGCGAGGGTCTGGGTCTGGCGGGCGTCCGCCTCGAGCTCCTTTTCCTGGACGATCATCGCCGCCACCTGCTCGCGGGCGGACTGGATGCTCGATTCCATGTCGCGGATGATCTGGTTGATCATCTTCTCCGGGTCTTCGGCCCGGTCGAGCATGTCGTTGAGATTTGCGCGGATCAACGACGACATCCGGTCGTAAATGCCCATGACGATTCCCTCCTGCGCTTGCTACTCCCGCTCCGGCGGCCGCTCGCCGCGGGAGCGCTAGATCCCTTTTGGCACGCCGAAGATCTCGATGTCCGCCGGGTGCACCGCGCGCCCGGCGAACGCCTGCCGGTCGCTGCCCCAGTCCAGCAGGACGCCCCGCGCCTCGGGGTCGGATTCCCCGGCGAGGATCAGGTACCTCACCGGGCGCACCCCGGAGCCGCCGCCCGCGCCGACCACCTCGCCGACGCCGCTCCCCTCGCTGGCGGCGGCGAAGGTGATGCCATCGAGGGTGGTTCCATCTCCCTGCGCGGGAGCGGGGTAGGGGCGGACGCGGGCGATGACGCCATTGCCCGCCCGGGGCACCAGCAGCCACTCCTCGGGGTCGGTGACGATCCGGAAGAGGCGGAACGCCTCGTCGTCGCTCTCCACCCCGATCCGGGCGTCGACGATGAAATCGTCGCCCAGCACGGAGAGCGCGACGCCCTCGGTGAGGTTCCAGGCGGGGTGCGGCAACTGCGGCAGGCCGGGATTGAGCGCCTTCAGCACGCTTTCGCGGTCGATGGCCACCCCGGTTTCGGCCAGTTTGCCGCGGAGATCGAACTGCTGCAGGAGCGCGCCGACCGCATCCCGCCCGGCGCGGGCGGATGCCGCAACGTCGCCATCGCCGGCGGCGGCGGCCTCGAGCGCGGTGACCGCGGCGGCGACGCCGTCGCGGCCCGCCATCAACCCTTCGTCGAACTGGCGCAGTTGGCCGGCGACGCCGGGCTTGGCCGACAGCTCGCCCATCAGGCCGTCATAGCCGTAGGTGGCGGTGCGGACCCGGTCGATGAAGTGGGAGAGTTCGTCTGCGAACTCGTCGATCGGCGCGATCTCCTTGATCCGCCGCTGGTTGGCGAGGTCACCCGCGACCCGCCGGACGCGGGCCAGGTCGGCGGAGTAGGCCGCGGCCGCGGCGTCGCGCAGGCGGCGGTCGGCATCGCGGATGGCGTCCTTGTCGGCGGACCCCTTGTACCGCAGGATGCTGTCGACCAGGCCGGGGCCGGCGCTGCCCTGCTCAACCCTGAAGACCATGTGCGATCCCTCCGTCCCGGCGCGGCCGGGCGATCAGCCCTGCAGGAAGATCTCGGCTCCGCAGTAGGGGCATTTGACCAGCCCCTTGCCGGCGAGTTCAAGTTCGCCGCCGCAGTTCGGGCAGGTGCGGGAGCCTTGCAGCTTCGAAGCTTCGACGCTGTAGAGCATCCCCTTGTTCCAGTCGACGTATCCGCTGAACAGTCCGCGCCCGACAAGGGCGTGCAGATCGTCCTCGACCCGGTCCCGGCTGCTGTCCATGTCGAGCACCAGGTCCGGGATGGCGACCTGCCCCCGGGTCGCCAGGATGTCCAGCAGTTTGCGCTGGCCCGCCATGGCCTCGGCCCGCTTCGCCTCCTGTCCCCCCTTGGCCAGGAAGAAAATCCCGAAGCCGATCATCGGCAGCACCAGTACGACCGCGATGAAGCCGAGTCCGAAGATGTAGCCGGAAGCCTGCTGCCGGCCTTCCGCGGTGATGGCGCGCAGCCAGGCGAAGCCTGCGACGGCCACCGCCACCCCGGCCACCAGCAGCACGATGCCGAGCAATCGCGCGGGAGACTTCATCTCGGCTCAGACCCCGGGCCCGGGCATCGGCGCCTCCGGCGGTTCCACGTCACGCACCCCCCCGCGCGAACCATACCCCAACGCCGGGAATACGGGCCAAAGACGGGCCATTCAGAGCCCCTCGGGCGCCGGCACGAGGGCGAACATGATGTCGCCGCGGCACGCCAGTTCTCCATCGACCGTGGCGGTGCCCGAGCCGGTGCCGATGCCGCGCCGGATTTGCCCGATCTCCACCTCGAGCCGCAAGGTGTCGCCGGGCTTCACCTGCCGCTTGAAGCGGACGTTGTCGATCCCGGCGAAGAGCGCGAGTTTGCCGTCGCCCTCGGGGCTGGAGAGCATGGCGACCGCGCCGACCTGGGCCATCGCCTCGACGATCATGACCCCGGGCAGAACCGGGTAGGCCGGGAAGTGGCCGGTGAACACCGGTTCGCCCATCGACACGCTCTTGAGGCCGACGGCGCGCTTCCCCGGTTCGAGTTCGACCACCCGGTCCACCAGCAGGAAGGGATGGCGGTGGGGGATGATTTTCTGGATGGCGACGGCATCGAGCGGCAGCGTGAGATCGCGTTCGGGCATGGCGGTGGCCTCCGTGCGGCGGCCCCAATGGCCGGTGGGCGAGTCTAGGTTTCGCGCCGGGGGGTGTCAATCGCCCGTTCCGGGTGATGCGCCGCCTGCCGGGGGCGGGGCGGAACGCCCGGCGTTACAGGCCGCCGCGCAAGGCGACGAGTTGCTCCCGCGCCGGGCCGACGCCGACCAGGCTCACCGGCGCGCCGACGCGCTCCTCGACGAACCGGATGTAGGCCCGGGCGGCCTCAGGCAGGTCGACGGCGGCGCGCGCGCCGGTCGTGTCCCGCCGCCACCCGGGAACGGTTTCGTAAACCGGTTCGACCCGCGCCAGTTCGTCGTCGCGAGCGGGCATGTAGTCGATGATCCGGTCGCCGATGCGGTAGGCGGTGCAGACCTCGATGGCGTCGAAGGCGTCGAGCACGTCGAGCAGGGTGAGGGCGATGTCACTGACGCCGTTGAGGCGCGCGATGTGGCGGGCGGCGACCGCATCGAACCAGCCGGTGCGGCGAGGGCGTCCGGTGGTGGTGCCGTACTCGCGGCCGCGCTCGCGGATGAGCTGTCCGGTGTCGTTCTCCAGTTCGGTGGGCAGCGGGCCGCCGCCGACCCGGGTGGCGTAGGCCTTGTAGACCCCGATCACGCGGTCGACCTGCAGCGGCGCCACGCCGGCGCCCTGGCACGCCCCGGCGGCCGTCGGCGAGGAGGACGTGACGAAGGGATAGGTGCCGTAGTCCACATCGAGCATGGCGCCCTGCGCGCATTCGAGGACGACATCGTTGCCGCGAGCGAGGGCATCCTGCACCACCACCTCGGCGGGGACCACATGCCGCCGCAGCCGCTCGCCCGCGACCGCGAGGGAGGCGATCAATTCCTCCGCGTCGATCGGCGCGGCGCCGTACACCCCGGCCAGCAGGGCGTTCTTCTCCCGAACCGAGGATTCCACCTTGCGGCGAAGGGTGGCGGGGTCCATGAGGTCGGCCACGCGAATGCCGCGGCGGGCCACCTTGTCGGCGTAGGCGGGGCCGTTGCCCGTCCGGGTGGTGCCGATTTCGTCGTCGGCCCGCTGCTCCTCCTCGAGACGGTCGAGTTGCGGGTGGTAGGGCATGACGGTGTGGGCGCGCTCGGCGATCTTCAGGTTCGCGAGCGAGACGCCGCGCGATTCGAGGTCGTCCATCTCGCGCAGCAGTTTCGCGAGGTCGATGACGACGCCGGAGCCGACCACGCACATGCACGCCGGATTGAGGATGCCGGATGGCACGAGATGGAGTTTGAATACCCCCTGCGCGGTCTCAACGGTGTGGCCGGCGTTGGCGCCGCCGTTGGCCCGGACCACCATCCCGGCCCGCACGGCGAGAGCATCGGTCAGCTTGCCCTTGCCCTCGTCGCCCCACTGCCCGCCCATGACGATCGTGGCCGGCATTGCCCCGCTCCCTTCCCGTACCCGCGCTCAGGAAAACGGGGCGGCCCGGAAGGGCCGCCCCATCCGCCGCATGGTACTACGAACCGCCCCGCTGGCGGCGGATTGCCGCCATTTCCCGCTGCAGCGTCACAAGCTGGCGGCGGAGGTGGAGGATCGCCGCCACTCCGGCGAGGTTGACCCCAAGGTCGTCGGTCAGGCGTCGGATGCGGCGCAGGTCCTCCACGTCGGCATCCGAGTAGAGGGTCCGGCCGCGCGCCGCGGAGTGCGGCTCGACGAGTCCGTACTGCTCGTACCGGCGGATGGTGTGGATGTGGATGCCGACGCGGGCAGCGACCGCCGCCGGAGCATATCGCGGCTCGGTGTCGGGTTCGTCCTCCGGCTCGAACTCGAGCCAGGTGCGGATGGTGGTGATGTCGTCGAACGAGTCCATTTACGCGCTCCCCCCGGTGCGAACCTTGCGCAATTCCGCGAACAGCTCCTTCTCCCGCGGGGAGAGCTTCGCCGGAATGGTGATTCGCGCCCGGGCGAACAGATCGCCGCGCTGGCCCTTCGCCTTGAGTTTTGGCATGCCCTGGCCGCGCAACCGGAAGGTCTTGCCGGACTGGGTTTCGGCGGGGATGGTCAACGCCACCCGACCGGTCGGGGTCGGCACGACGGCCTCGCCGCCGAGAGCGGCGATAT
>JBJTKE010000376.1:0-24049 GCA_046096285.1 Chloroflexota bacterium | reverse complement strand
GGGGGGGGGCGGGGCCCCCGGCCCCCCCCCGCCGGCAGGACGGTTGCCCCGTCCCTAGCCACCGAGAACCTCGTCGTCCCAAATGGCGGCGATGGTCTCGGCGTCGATGCCGGTGAAGTTCTCCACCACCACGACGTCCTTGTAGTCCTCCTCCGGCAGCCAGTTCGCCTTGGCCTCGTCCGGCAGTTCCTGCTTGCCGAGGACGTAGCGGATCGGGCGCGCGCCGAAGCGGGCGAAGGCCGCGGCCGCCTCGTCGCCGAGGACGAAGTCGCTGAAGGCCTTGGCGGTGTCCATGGTGGCGGTCTTGTACTTGTTGCGCATCAGCGCCGAGGGCGCGTAGATGGAAACGCCGGGGATGACGACCTTGGCGTTGATCCCCTTCTCCTTGAGCGCGTTGACCGCCGCCGCGCAGTTGAAGTCGTAGCGCATCCAGCAGACGATCTCGCCCTTCTCGAGCAGGTCGACCGTGGAGTCGGCGGCGTTGTAGTGCTGGATCACCTGCTTGGCGAAGTCGATGCCCGGCTGCATGTTCCCGGAGTCGCCGCCGTTCGCGTAGGCCCAGGCGAGGAAGGTGGTCTGCGCGGTGCCGGAGCTGCGGGGATCGCCCGGGCTGCCGACCTTGCCCTTGAGCTCGGGCTTGAGCAGGTCCGCCCAGGTGGCGATCTCGATGGGGGCGGCGTCGGTGTTGACGACCATCGCCGGGACGCCGGCGAAGGTGGCGACCCAGCCGCCGTTGGCGCCCTTGTAGCCCTCGGGCAGATCGGCGGCCAGCGGCGGCAGGAAGTTCGGCACCACGTCGCGCTTGGTGGCGATCGGGCCGAAGGTCATCCCGATGTCGGCGAACATCGCCACCGGGTTGCCCTTCTCGGCGTCGAACTTGGTGATCTCCTCGAGGGAGCTCATGTCGGTGTCGGTGTGCTTGCCGTCGGTGACGCCGAGGGACGCCTGGAAGGCCTTGTAGACCTCGCCATAGTTCGCCCAGTCATCCGGCATGCCGTAGGTGACGAGTTCGGCCGCTCCGGCCTTCGCCTTCTCCATGTCGACCGGCGCCGCCCAGTCGCCCTCCTGGGCGAACGCACCGCCGCGTCCGAAACCGGCCATCGGCAGCGCCGACGCCATGCCGAGCGCCGCCGCGCCCTGCAGCATTCCACGACGAGAAATCGCACGATTGCGCATTGCCCTGTCCTCCTTCGAGACGAACCCACGTGAACGTCAAGCAGCGTACCCTGCCGGTCGCCCGGATTGTTGAACGAACCGTGAAACTTGGCAAGCCGAGATCAGTACGTCAGTACTCGCGACACCGGGCGCCCGCCGAGCCGCTCCCGGCCGCGCAGGGCCTCCAGTTCGATGAGCACCGAGATGCCGGCGATGCGCCCGCCCAGCCGTTCCACCAGCGACGCCGCCGCGGCGAGGGTGCCGCCGGTGGCCAGCACGTCGTCGACCAGCAGCACCCGCGCCCCCTGCGCGATCGCGTCGCGGTGAATCTCCACGGTGTTCGAGCCGTATTCGAGGTCGTAGGCGGCGCGCTCGGTGGCGCGCGGCAACCGGCCAAGCTTGCGCACCGGCACGAATCCGGCCCCGATGGCGCAGGCGATGGGCGCCGCGACGATGAACCCGCGGCTCTCGATGCCGACCCCGACGTCGGCATCCGGCGCGGTCGCGGCCATCATGGCGACCGCCCGCCGCAGCGCGCCGGCATCCGCCAGCAACGGCGTGATGTCCTGGAACACGATGCCGGCCTCGGGAAAATCCGGCACCGCCAGGATCAGCCGCGCCAGGTCCTCGCGGGCGTCGGAGCCGGGGGTCATGCGCCATCGCCTCTCTGCCCGCCGCCGGGCGCGCCCGGTTGGGCGCCGCCCCGTCCCGGCAGGCCGGTCACTTCCGGCTGTTCTCGCGTTCGAGGGCGGCGGCGACGATCGAGACCAGTTCGCCGAGGTCGAATGGCTTGGGAATGAACGGAATGCCATCCGGAACGGTCAGCCGGTCAGCGCTCATGACCATGACCTGCAGCGGATCTGGACGCTTGCGCAGACGGTTGACGAGGGTCAGCCCATCCATGCCGGGCATGTAGATGTCGGTCAGCACAAGCCCGGGGCGCGCCTGCTCGATGGTGGCGAGCGCTTCCTCGGCCGTCAGCGTCGAGGCGACCGTAAATCCTTCCCGTTCGAGCACGATGCGCACGAGTTCGAGCAAGTCGCTGTGATCGTCGACCACCAGCACATCGGCGGATTCGCCGAACTGCTGGTGGTCGGGAAATGCTCCCCCCATGTCCCACCCCTGTCCCGGCTCGAGAATTGCAGACAGGTTACATGCTAGCAGCATGTGCCCGTTTTCGCCAGCGGGGGCCGCCGCGGCGCGAGGATCAGGCGGGCTGCGGCGCGCGCGAGGCGGCCCGGAGCGCCATGCCGAGGTTCAGCGCCTCCCGGATCTGCTGCGGCACGAACGGTTTGGGCACCACCAGCACCGGCCATTCCGGGGTGCCGTGCAACGGGGCCAGGTCCTCGGAATAGGCGGTGACCGCCACCAGCGGCAGGTCCGGCCAGCGGCGGCGCACCGCGCGGATGAAATCGAGACCGTCGTTGACGTCCGGCACGTGGACGTCGCTCAACACCAGCGCGATGCTGGTGTCCTCGCGGAGCGCGGTGAGCCCTTCGAGCGTAGTCACTGCGGTCAGCGGCCGGGCGCCCACGGCCTTGACGTATTCCGAGAGCACGAGCGCCACGTCTGGCTCGTCCTCGAGGATGAGCACGCTGGGCAGGGTTGGCCGCCGCACGAAGGTGCCGCGGCCCTGCTCGCGCTGGACCAGCCCCTCCTCCTCCAGCCGGGCCAGGACCTGCCGCATGGTGAGCGGGGCCACCCCGTAGGTGGCGGCCAGGTCGGAGTGGGACGGGAGTTTGGTGCCTTCCGGCAGGTCGTCGCGCAGGATCCGTTGCCGGAGCGCCTCCAGCACGCGCGAAGCGCGAGGGCCAAGTCGGTATGCGCTCATGGGCAGCCCCTTTCGTCCCGGATCACCCGCCACATGCATAGAACCGGTACGTTAGCACAGCGCAGCGTTGAACGGGTCGCCCCGCGCCACACGCCGTATCATTGCGCCAGAGAGCGTCAGAGTCCGTCGCCGGGATTGCGGCGACGGCCGCCGGGCCGCTCCCGGGGCGCCGCTTCGCTCCCGCGTCGCGCGCCGGAGGCCAGCCATGTCGACGACCGACATCGCATCGATCCCCGTGGCGCCCGCCGCCGCCGCCGCCGCGGCCCTGGAGGAGCGCCTGGCGCTGGCAGGCGCCAGCATCGAGGCGCTCAGCACCGGCCTCGTCTCGGCGGTGTACATCGATCGCGACAGCGACGACGTCCGCCTCGCGACCGTCAGCGACGACATCGCGGAGATCACGGGCCTCACCCCGGCCGAGGCCATCGACCTTCCCGGCGGTTGGCTCGACATCGTGCACCCGGACGACCGGCAGGCGTTCCTCGACGAGGCCGCCCGCGCCGCCGCCGCGCCGCCGTTCCATCTCGAATACCGGATCGTCCACCGCGACGGATCGATCCGGTGGGTGCGCGACGTCACCCGGCCGGTCTCCGGCAGCGGCCATGCGCCAACCGCGCTGATTGGCGTCCTGACCGACATCACCCCGGTCCGGCGCGCCCGCGAACTCGCCGCCGAGGCAAGCCGCCGCATGCGCGCCACCCTCGATCAACTTCCGGTCGCGGTCTACATCTACAGCCGCACGCCGGGCGCGCTCGAGGAGACCTACTCCGTCAACACCAACATGCAGCGCCTGCTGGGCTACAGCGCCGAGGAGTGGCGGGGCGGCCGCGCGTTCTGGTTCCACATCATGCACCCGGAGGACCGCGGCCGCGTGCTGGTCACCGAGCAGTCGGTCATCGACGCGGAGGGCTCCTTCTCGTCGATGGAGTACCGCGTCGTCACCCGGGACGGGCGCGTGCTCTGGGTCCGCGACGACTCCCAGCGCATCGACAACCGCACCTCCGGCGTCGAAATCTGGCAGGGCGTGTTCACCGACATCACCGCGCAGGTCGAATCCGCGCAGCGGGCGCGCGAGGCGGACCACCGCTTCCGCCAACTGATCCAGCACAGCCGCGACCTGTTCATCATCATCGCCCCGGACGGCACCCGCCGCTACATCAGCCCGTCCTACCAGCGGCTGCTCGGGTACTCCGAAGAGGAACTGATCGGGCGCAGCGCGCTGTCGCTGACCCACCCCGACGACGAGCCCATCCTGCGCGAGGCGATCCGGGTGAGCCTCGAAACCGGCGAGCCGACGCCGCTGCTGGAATTGCGCATCCGGCACAGGGACGGCGGCTACCGCCACTTCGAGGCCATCGGCGTCAACCTCCTGCACGAACCGTCGGTGGGCGGCATCGTCTTCACCTCCCGCGACGTTTCGGAGCGCCATCGCGCTGAGGAGACGCAACGCTTCCTCGCCGCCGTCATCGAGGCCGCCGAGGACGCCATCATCACCCGCACCCCGGAGGGCATCGTCCTGTCCTGGAACGCCGGCGCCGAGCGCCTGTATGGCTACTCCGCCGAGGAAATGATCGGCAAGCCGATCTCCAAGGTCATTCCCCCGGAGTTGCGGCCCGGTTTCACCGACATCGACGCGCGGCTCCACCGCGGCGAGCGGATCCCGCCGGGCGAGTCCGTGCGGCTCCACAAGGACGGAAGCCGCATCGACATCTCCTACAGCCTGGCCCCGATCTTCGACCGCGAGGGCCGGGCCAGCGCCGCCGTCGCCATCGTCCGCGACATCACCGAACAGAAGCGCACCGAGTCGGCCCTCCGCGCCAGCGAAACCCGGCTCCGCGGTTTCATGGACGCCTCCCTCGACTGCGTGATCGGCATGGATCACGAGGGCGCCGTCACCGACTTCAACCCCGCCGCCGAGCGGACCTTCAAGGTGATGCGGGACGAGGTCCTGGGCCGGCCGTTGAGCGACGTGATCATGCCGCCCGACCTCGGCAAACTGCACGACGCCGGGCTCGCCACCTACCTTCGCACCGGACACGGCCCGGCGCTCAATCGCCGCGTCGAGACCATCGGCCTCCGCGCCAACGGCGAGACCTTTCCGCTCGAACTCTCCGCCGTGCCCTACCAGGTGGACGGCAAGTCCTGGTTCGCCGGCTACCTGCGCGACATCACCGACCGGGTCGAGATGGAGGGCGCCCTGCGCGAGAGCGAGGAACGCGCCCGCGGCGCCTTCGAGCACGGACCCATCGGCATGGCTCTGGTCCGACTCGACGGATCGATCCTGCAGGCCAACCACGCCCTCCAGGACCTGCTCTGCCGCGACGGCGGGGAACTCGGCAGGCAGTCGTGGCCCACCCTCGTGGCCCCCGCCGACCGGAACGACGTCACCGCCGACTTCGCCCGCCTGATCGCGCGCGAAATCACCTCCAGCGAGCGCGACTGCCGCTTCCTGCGGGCCGACGGGTCGCTCGTCTGGGTGCGCCAGGCCGTTTCGCTCGTCGACGACCGCCACGGCGACCCCTCGGCCTTCGTCTGCCAACTGGTGGATCTCACCCGGGCCCGCGAGGCCGACCGCCTCAAGAACGAGTTCGTCGCCACCGTCTCCCACGAGTTGCGGACGCCGCTGACCGCCATCACCGGCTTCGTCGATCTCCTGCTCGACGGCGCGGCGGGCGAATTGAACCCGACGATGGAGCGGTTCCTCACCGTCGCCCAGGGCAACGGGCGCCGCCTCAGCACCCTGATCAACGATCTGCTCGACATGTCCAAGATCGAGGCCGGCAAGGTCGAGATGCGGCTCGTGCCGATCGACCTCGCCGCCGCCGTCCAGCAGGCCTCCATCTCCGTCATCCCCCAGATCGAGGCCCGCGACCAGGCGCTCTCCATCGACATCCCGGCCGATCTGCCCCCGGTGCAGGCCGACAGCCACCGCCTCGTCCAGGTGCTGACCAACCTCCTCTCCAACGCCAACAAGTACACGCCCGAGGGCGGCCGCATCCGGCTCACCGCCTCGGTGCGCGGCGATCTCGCCCATGTCGCCATCGCGGATACCGGCATCGGCCTCTCCCCCGAGGAGCAGTCCTTGGTGTTCGACCGCTTCTACCAGGCGCAGGGCTCCAACCGGAGGATCACCGGCGGCACCGGGCTTGGCCTTGCCATCACCCGCTCGCTGGTGGAATTGATGGGCGGCTCGATCGGCCTCGCCAGCGAGCCCGGGGCGGGCTCGACCTTCTGGTTCACCCTGCCGCTCGCGGCCGGGGAGAACCCGTGAGCATGGGCGCGCCCACGGCCTGCATCGTCGTCGCCGAGGACGAACCCGATCTGCTGCTGCTCATTTCCGTGACCCTCGCGGCCGAGGGCTGGGAGGTCGTCGAGGCCGCGGACGGCCACGCCGCGCTGGCCGCTGCCCGCGCGCGCCGGCCCGACCTGCTGGTGCTCGACGTGATGCTGCCGGGGCTCACCGGGCCGGACATCGCCCGCGCCCTGCGCGCCGACCCCGCGGCCGCGGCCACCCTGATCGTGATGCTCTCCGCCCGCGGCCAGCGCGAGGACATCGCGGCGGGGCTTGCGGCTGGCGCTGACCGCTACCTCGTCAAGCCCTTCATCCCCGGCGATCTCGCGGGGATCGTGCGGGATCTGCTCGGCCGGCGGCCGCCGCCCTGACCGCTGGAAAGGACCTTCATGCCGTTCGCCTCGTTCCCCGACGGGTTCACCTGGGGAGCCTCCACCTCCTCCTACCAGATCGAGGGCGCGGTCCGCGCCGATGGCCGCGAGGAGTCCATCTGGGACGTGTTCTGCCATCGCCCGGGCGCCATCGCCGACGGCTCCAGCGGCAAGACCGCCTGCGACGCCTACCACCGCGTCCCCGGGGACATCGCACTGATGCGCGAACTCGGCCTCGGCGGTTACCGTTTCTCCATCGCCTGGCCGCGCATCCACCCGGACGGTTCCTCCCGCGTCAACCAGCCCGGGCTCGACCACTACCGCCGCCTCGTAGAGGCCCTGCTCGACGCGGGCATCGCCCCAATGGCCACCCTCTACCACTGGGACCTCCCCCGGCCCCTGCAAAGCCGCGGCGGCTGGACCAACCGCGACACCGCCGCCCGCCTCGGGGAGTTCGCCTACACCGTCGGCCGCGCCCTCGGCGACCTCGTCCCCCGCTTCGTGACCGTCAACGAGCCGTGGGTCCACGCCTGGCTCGGCCACTACCTGGGCATCCATGCGCCCGGCCTCCGCGACCTCCGCGCCGCGCTCGCGGCGGATCACCACCTGCTGCTCGGCCACGCCGAGGCGCTCGAAGCCCTGCGCGCCACCGCCCCCCGCGCCGGGGCGGGCATCGCCCTCGTGCTGTCGCCCGCCTCGCCCGCCAGCGACTCCAATGCCGACCTCGAGGCCGCCCACCGGCAGGACGGCGCGATGAACCGCTGGTACCTCGACGCCCTCTACCGCGGCGCCTACCCCGCCGACCTGCTCGAGCATTTCCGCGCCGACCTGCCGGAGATCGCCGCCGGCGATCTCGCCCGCATCTCCCGGCCGACCGATTTCCTCGCGGTCAACTACTACTTCCGCTCAACCGTCCGCTGGAAACGCGGCGCCGGTCCGCTCGACCTCGAGCGGGTAGTCCCGCCCAACGCGCGAGTCAACGGCATGGGGTTCGAGATCGACCCGGACGGACTCCACGAGATGCTCGTCCGCGTCCATCGCGACTACGCTCCGGCGAAGATCGTCATCGCCGAGAACGGCATTTCGGTGGAGGACCGCCTCGTCGACGGCAAGGTGGACGACCCCGCCCGCGAGCGCTACCTCCACGACCACCTGCTCGCCGTGCACCGCGCCATCTCGGAGGGCGCGCCGGTGGACGGCTACTACTGCTGGTCGCTGCTGGACAACTTCGAGTGGAACCTCGGCTACACCCAGCGGTTCGGCCTGGTTTACACCGATTTCGCCACCCAGGACCGCATCATCAAGCGCAGTGGCCGCTGGTACGCCGGGGTCACCCGCGAGAACGGCGTCCCCGCCTGAGGGCTCCCTCTCCCGCCCCATGAACCGCCACTCCCCGTGGCGCCCGGTGGGAATGGACGACTCCGGCGAGGGCGGGATGTCGCGGAATCCCTCGGCCCGGTAGAGCGCCTGCGCCGCCGTCGCATACCCGGGAGTACCGAGCACGACCCTCGCGGCACCTGCCGCCCGCAGATCCGCCAGCAGCGCCCGCACCAGCGCGCGCCCCGCCCCACTCCGCCGCGCCTCCGGCAGCACGAACACCCGCTTGATCCCGATCGCTCCGCTGGCATGGCGACGCCACGCGCCGCAGCCCACGCCGGCCCCATCGCGCCAGGCGATCAGCATCCGCCCGCCCGGCGGCGCATAGTGGCCGAGCCCCGCCAGGTCCTCTGCGAGCCATCCGGCGGGATCGAACCGCAGCCCGAATGCGCGCTCCACCTCCGCCGCCTGCTCGTCGAGATAGGCCGCAAGCAATCCGACCAGTGCCTCATGTCCGCGCTCCGGCGCCCACGGCCGGACGATGATGGTCCTGGCGTCCTCCCGGCGTTCCTCGCCGCCAGCCATCGCGGTCTCCCCTACACTTCCCGCCATGGACGACACAGGTGGCGACCCGCGCTGGCGGGACCTCGCGGACATCCTCGTCAACCATGCGGTCCGGGTCCGGCCCGGCGACCGCGTGCTGGTCGCCATGCGCGAACCGGAGACCTTCCCCCTCGCCGCCGCGGTCCACGCCGCGGCCGTCCGCGCCGGCGGGTACCCGCAAACGCTGCTGACCGCCGCCGCCTTCGACCGCGCCCTTCTCCGCGACGCCTCCGACGCCGATCTCGCGCGCGAACCCGGGCTCGAACTACTCGCCTACGAGTGGGCGGATGCCGCGATCGTCCTCCGGGGCGCGCGCAACCCGCACGAGTTCAGCGACATTCCCGCCCCGCGGCTGGCCCTGCACCGGGCGGCGCAGGGCGCCATCTCGGCGATCCGCACGGCCTCCACCCGCTGGACCCTCGTCCGCGTGCCCGACGAATCCTTCGCCCAGCAGGCCGGGATGCCGCTCGACGCCGCGATGGCCTTCTTCTTCGCCGCCTGCCTGCGCGACTGGGAAACCGGCGCCCGGGGCTGGCGCGCCATCGCCGGGCGCCTCGCCGCCGGCGCCGAGGTGGCGATCTCCGGGCCGGGGGTGGATCTGCGGTTCAGCACCGCGGGTCGCCGCTGGGTGGTCGGCGACGGCCGCATCAACATCCCGGACGGCGAGATCTACACTGCACCGGTCGACGACTCGCTGGAGGGGACGATCGCCTTCGACTGGCCGCAATGGTGGTCCGGGCAGGCGGTCGAGGGCATCCGGCTGCGGTTCCGGGGCGGCGCCGTGGTGGAGGCCGCCGCCTCACGCGGCGAGGAGCACCTCCTGGCCGCCCTTGCGATGGACGACGGCGCGCGCCGCTGCGGCGAGATCGGGTTCGGCGTCAACGAGGCCCTGACGCGCCCGGTTAACGATCCCCTGTTCGACGAGAAGATCGCCGGCACGATGCATCTCGCGCTCGGCCGCGCCTACGCCGAGTGCGGGGGCGTCAATCGCTCGGCGCTGCACTGGGATCTGGTCCGGGACCTGCGGCAGGGCGGCCGGGTCACGGTCGATGGCCGGACCGTGTTCGCGGCGGGCGGCTTCACCGGCTGACTCGCGCGCTACTTCGCCCAGGTGGCGTGGGTGACCAGCACCGTGCCGTCCGGCAGGACATCGACCTGCACCGTGGCCGACCCGGCCGGGCCGCGCCTCACCGCTGGCAGCGGAGCGGCGCCCGCCTCGCTGGCGGCCGGGGCGGACCGGGGATTGCGCTCGATGGTCTGGGTGCGGTCCCCGTCGCCGTAGAGCCTGCGCAACTCCTTGAAGTCGGATTTGGTTGGGGCGAGCGTGGTTTCGAGCAGGTCGAGGGAATCGTTCACGCAACTTGTGCTGGCGTCCTCAGGATGGGGCAGGCCCAGGGCATGTCCGAGTTCATGGCACATGGTGTGGACGCGGGCCTTGCGGGTGTTGTAGATGCCGCCCTTCTCGGTGAAGTAGTAATCGTTCATCTGCACGGTGACGGCGGAGAAGAAGTCTCCCTGGAGTTTGATCCGGCTGAGGCCGAGCCAGCCAGTGTCGCCGTAATCGCCGCTGCAGACCTCGATCCGGCCGGAGACGTGGTTGCAGGACTTGCCGCCCGTGCTGCCGTCGATGACCGTCATCGTGGCCGTGCCGGACTGCGACCACTGCCGGGTGGAGCGAGAGAGATACTTCTCCCACTTGTCGCCGACGTTGTCGCCGACGCCGATGGTGAACGGCACCCGGCGGGTGCCCCAGTGTCGGCCGCCGAAGCTGCCCGGGTCCTCGGTGGCCACCGCCGCCAGCGGCAGCGCCAGCAGCGCCGCCACCGCGGCCAGTCCGAACCAGCGTCTCCCCGTCCCGCGCATGTCGTCCTCCGTTCGCCCCCGTCGATGCGTTGCCGGGCGGCGGCCAGGCGGGCCGCGGCCGCCGCCCCGTGCGGGAACCGGGCGCGGATCAGGCGCCCTTCTTCTTCAGCGCCTCCTCGATGGCGGGCTTCAGCGTGTCGTAGCCATTCCAGTCGATCTTGACGCCATCCACGAACACCGAGGGAGTGGAGTTGACGCCGAGACCCTGCGCCTCGGCCTCCATGGCGTCGACCGCGGCAGCGGTCTCCGCGGCCGTGTAGCAGGTGTCGAAGGCGCCGGTGTCGAGCCCCGTCTCCTGCGCCATCAGCCGCAGCCGGGCGTCGGAGTAGGCGCCGCCGTTGTGGGCCTTGCCCTGGTTCTCGAAGACGGTGTTGTGGAAGTCCCAGAACCGGTCCTGCTCGGCGGCGCAGTAGGCGGCCTTCGCGGCCGACTTCGACTCCGGCCCGAGGAACGGGTAGTCGCGGAACTCGAAGAACACCTTGCCGTCGCGGATGAAGTCATCGATCAGCATGGGCTTCACCGAACCGGTGAAGAACTTGCAGCCGGGTCATTGGTAGTCGCCCCATTCGACCACGGTCACCGGGGCGTCCGGGTCGCCCATCGTGCGGCCGGCGAAGGCGATCCCCGCCTCCATCGCCGGGGCCACCGCGACCGGTTCGACGTCGGGCTTGCGGGTGAACAGGAACGCCAGCAGGGCCACGGCCGCGATGGCCGCCGCGGCTCCGCCCGCCACCAGCCAGGTCCTCCGTTTGGATGCCTGCTCCTGCTCGAGTTTGCGCCGGGCGCGGCCCGACAGCCGCTCCTCCGTTTTCGATGACCGGGGCCGGGTCTCTGGCCCGGGCTCCGGCGGGTTCTGCGCCATGATCCGCTCCTCGCTTGTCCCTCGTCGCTCGTCCCGTGTCACCTGTCGCCTGTCGCCTGTCGCCTGTCGCCTGTCGCCTGTCGCCTGTCGCCTGTCGCCGGGGGCGATCCTAGCGGCTGACGGAATCGATCAGCCAGCCGCCCCTGCCATCCCGGATGAAGACCAGCGTCGCCGCCTCCTGCTGCTGGTTCGCGGCCGGCGTCACCGGCCCGTGCGTGTGGAATTGTGGATTATCGATCGTAACACGCGCGGCTACGCGCCCATCCGCCAGTTGCCGGACCTCCGAGATGTCCAGCAACGCCACCCGCTCCTCCGGCAGCACCGGGAACGGCGTGCCGGCGATCCGCTCGAGCGCCGCGGTCGGCCCGTCCGGGTAGGCGGTTACGATCCGGGCGTCGCTGTAGAGCGCGAGGCGACGCATGGTGTCCCCGGCGTTCGAGCAGGCCACCAGTTGCCGCACCACCGCCCGGATGGCCTGGAAGTCGGCGTCCGCCGGCGGCGAGCCGGCGGCGGGCGGCGAGTCGTCCGGCGCGGGGCCGGGGGCCGGGCTGGCCGCCAGGCCGCGCAGATCCGCGAGGGTGCGCGGCGTCACCGTGCATTCGCTGGCGCCGGGCGCGTCGGCGGTTTTCCACGCGTCCCACTGCAACTCTCGCACGTAGGCGACCACCGCCGCGATGTCGTCGTCGGAAAGGTTGGCGAACCCGGGCATCTTCGTGCCGGCGATGCCATTCCGCACCCAGTCCGCGATCACCTCGTCGCTGTGCAGGCGGGCATGGCTGACCGTCAGGTTCGCCGGCACGATGCCGTTCATCCCGGCCTGCGGACCGTCGCCCCGGCCCTGCAGACCGTGGCAGGCGAGGCAGTTGGCGGCGAACAGCGGCTCCCCCTTCATCACGAGCGCCTGATCGGGCCGGGCCGGGGCGCCCGCCTGCTGCGGCGCGGCCAGCGTGGCGGGAAGGCGCGTCTGCGCCAGCACCAGCAGCCCGAGGCCGACGGCGGCCAGTCCCAGCCCGGCGGCCTCCTTCCGGGCGGGCGATGCCCGCCGCATGGCGGCCCACACCACCGCCGCCAGCCCGGCGCACAGCAGCAGCAGCCCGGCAATGCCCCCGGCGCCGAAACGCGGCGGCTCGGCCGGGATGGTGGAGGGCGGCGGGTCGACCGCCACCGCCAGCGTGGTCCGCACGTCCCAGTCCGGCTGGCCGGGCTGGGTGACGATCGCCTCGATGGTCCAGTCCCCGGCGATGCTCAACTCGCTGCCGTGGCCCTCGAATGCGCCGCCGAGGGCCGGGGCCAGGCGCACCTCGGTCAGGCCGGTGCGCTGGGCGGGCAGTTCGAAGCGAAGCGTCGCCTCGGTGCTGGCGGGGTTGCGGAGGTGCGCCTCGTGCCCCTCGCCGAGTTCGAGCCGGTAATGGTTGGGGCCGGTGGCGCCCGGGGTGAGCAGGAGCCGTCCGGTCTGCCCGTCGGCTTCGAGCGGGACGATCACCTTGCCCGCCTCCTGCGCGATCACCTCCCGCGCGGGCGGCTGCCCGATCAGCATCCCGACCACCCCGAGCAGCAGCGTCACCAGCAACGCCTCGGCGGCGATGGCGGTGACGAAGTTGCCGCTCCAGCCGGTCTCGGTGGCCTGGTCCGTCGCCCGCCGGATCTTGCGGGTGACGACCAGCAGGTTGAACGCCCCCAGCGCCAGCAGGGGGATCAGCAGGGCGAACTTGACCAGCAGGGTCTGGCCGTACTCGGTCTGGGTCAGCCCGCGCAGGCTGCCGACCTGCAGCCATCCCTGGTAAAGCCCGGTGGCGGTCATCACCGCCCAGGCGGCGAGCGCCAGGATGGAGAACCGGGGCAGGGCGCCCCCCAGCACCACCTGCCTGCCGGCCGGGGTGAGATCGTTCAGCGAGGGCACCAGCACCGCCAGCAGCACGAACACGCCGCCGATCCAGACGCACGCGCCGAGCAGGTGAACCCAGTCGAACGCCACCGCCGTGGCCCGGCCCACCGGCTGCGCCGCCGCGTGCGCCAGCAGGCTGACCCGCACCAGCCAGAGCGTTCCATAGCGGGTATCGCGGACGGTGGCGATGAGCGCTTGCAGGTAGCCGCCGCCCGCGGCGAGCGACATCGCCTGCACGGCGAGCGCCGCGACATCGGCCAGCAACGCGACCACGACCGCCCACGCGGCGAACAGGCGGGCGCGGGCGGCGAGTTTCGGCCCCGCCTGCCAGGCCGGTCCGATGGCGGGGCGCAGCACGAACAGCCAGATCGGCCAGATCGCGACCGCCGCCGCCAGCGCCATCAGCGCGAACCAGCGCGATGCCGCCCGCACCACTTCCGGCGCCCCGGTCGACACCGCCGCCGGAGCGGGCGCAACGACCGTCCGCACGTCGCGCTCGGAGCCGATGGTGAAGGGCACGTAGCCCTGCGCCGTGTGGCCGTCCGCGGTGGAAAGCGTGCGCCACAGCGCCGAGTAGGTTCCATTGGCGAGCCCCGGGGGCAGCGCCAGCACCAGCGAGTACCCGTCCGCGCCGAACGAAAACGCGGCGCCCTCGACCTTCTCCCCGGCCTGATCGTAGAGCTCGGCGCGGCTGTAGCTGGTCTCGAGCGGCTCGGTGAAGCGCAGCGTCATCTCCCCGGGCGCGATGCCGAGGATGGCGTTCGCGGCGGGGGTGGAGTCCTTGAGGAAGGCGTGCGCCCGCGCGCCGGAGGGGGTGAGCAACGCCGCCAGCAGGAGGCAGGCGGCGAGGGCCGCCCCCGCCAGCAGGCGCTGCCATCCGCTCGGCGCTTGTCGGTGGCTCGGGCAGGTGTTCACGCGGCGACCATACCCCGGCTACGTGCGGCGCAACAACCCGGCGGCCCCGGCGATCGTGCCGAGCGCGCCGAGCGCGAGGCCCGCGATCGCGAGGGTCCGCGCGGACCCGGCGGCGCTCGCGGCGGCGGCGGCCTCCGCCGCGACCTGCGAGGCGTCCGGCAGCGGTTCGGGGAACTGCACCGACGAGAGCGGCTCGACGGGGTTGAAGGTCGTCGGCGAGGAGGTCACCTCCGCCGCCACCGGCTTGCCGTCGATCTCGCCGGTGATGCGGAAGGTGTAGTCGCCGAGGGCGGTCGGGAAGAACGGGCCGAGGTAGACGCCGTCCTCCGCCGGAATGAGCGGGATTTCCAGGGTTTTGCCGTTCTTCTCGACCTCGGCCACCAGCGAGCCGGCCAGGCCATCAACCGGCGTCACGCCGCCGGTCCCGTACTTGCCGGC
The DNA here is from genome assembly GCA_046096285.1 of Chloroflexota bacterium. Lineage (GTDB taxonomy): Bacteria > Chloroflexota > Chloroflexia > Thermomicrobiales > UBA6265 > CADCWF01. The sequence goes on along the minus strand of JBJTKE010000376.1, from coordinate 9,520 downwards.
CTTGACGAAGATGGCGTTCGGCTGCCCGAGGTAGGCGGGCTCGTTCTCGAATCCGATCTCCAGCACGTACGCGCCATCGGCCACATCGACATTCACATGGGCCAGGGCGGCCAGCGGGAGCAGTGCTCCCGCCAGCGCCGCAGCGGCCACGAAGGTCCGCGCCCGGTTCATGCGCCGCTCCTTCCTACGCCGACGGGGTCGCCGCCGCGTGATCGCCATCGCCATCGCCGTGGCCACCGGATTCGTCGCCGTGGCCGGCATCCTCCGCGTCATGGCCGTGGCCGTCTCCATCCTTCATGCTGCCGCCCATGCTGACCGGCGAGAGCGCATGACCGACGTAGACCGTGACGGTCGTCTTGCCCGGCGCGGGGGCGTCCTCCTCGAAAACGGCGAGCCCGGTGTGGCCGGGGACGTTGATTTCCGCGAGGCCAACCGCCAGTTCACCCTCCATGCGGAGCCCGCCGAGGTTGCCGCAGGCGATGGCGGTCAAGTCCTCGTCGCTCTGGTAGACCATGAGCGCGCGCGGCTCCGTCAGCAGGTCGTCGATGGACGCGTCGATCGCAGTTCGGCTCATCATCACCTGGTAGGCGGTGTCGGGGTTGACGGCCTCGGACGCCGGCGCCGGATTGCCAGCCACGTCGACCTCGCCGCCGACACCGTTGAGTTCGAACGCGACCCCCTTGAGGTCCTCGCAACTGCCGTTGTGGATGCGCGCCGGGTGGCCATGCGCGGCGTGGGCCGCCGCACGCGGCAGGGGCGCCGCCGCTGGCGCAAGCACGAGGATGATCGCCGCCGCGGCGGCGCCGCGGCGAAGGCCGGTCCTGATAAGCGACGTCATGTTCGATTCCCTCTGTGCGCGGCCCCGGACGAGCCCGGGACCGCGCACTATCGCCCTGTCTTCCTGCTGGCCAGCTCAGGAGCCGCGTTTCCGCTGGAGGAAGAGTGCCGCGCCGCCTGCAGCCGCGGCCACCCCGAGCCCCGGCAATCCGGCAAGCGCGCCCAGCATCCGCGGGGAAGCCGCGTCGGCGGAGGCCGTCTCCGCCGCCGCCGGGAAGGTGACGGGGCCGGGATCACGGACCGCGCCGAAGCCGTCCCTGGTTGACATGAACGATTCGTCGATGGTCACGCCCTCGATCTCGCCGGTGATCCGGAAGGTGTAATCGCCGGGTTCGGCGGGGAAGAACCAGGAGTGGTAGACCCCCTCCTCGTCCCAGGCCGCCGAGAGCGGCAGGGCGAGGCGCTCATCGCCGAAGATGACCTCGGCATCGAGCGTTTCCTCGAGACCGGTCACCGGCGCGCCACCCTCCTCGCTGTGACCCTCTTCCGGCGTCTCCAGTCCCTGCGGCGCGTAGGTCACTTTCAGGTCGAGACCGCTCTTGTCGCCGGCGAACACCGGTTCGTCGAGAAATCCGACCACCATCTCGAACTTGCCGCCGCCAACCTGCCGGGTGCCGTGGGCGTCCGTTTCGGCTGGCCCCGCGGCCATGCCCAGCAGGGCGGCAACAGCGGCCGCCCGCATCACGTGAATTCGCGCGTTCATGAGTGCAACTCCCTGACCCGGCCGCCGCGTTGGCTGGCCGGGAACTCACGCCATTACGCCGTCGCCGGCATTTGCGGGCCGGGCAGGCGCGGCGGCGGGAGTTCGGGCAGGCAAGTGCGGCCCCGCGGAGGCAACTCCTGCGCGCGCGGGTCGCCGGGGCGCCTGCCGCACGGCATGGCGGCGAGCGACGCCGCCAGCGCGACGGCAAGGAATGACCAGGCCAGTCCGGCGGCGGCAGGGGACCACGTCGCCCCGCCGCTCGCGGCCGGGATGTCCGGCGGCGGCGAGCCCGGCTGCGCGTCGGCGGCAAGGCGCTCGTCCGCGACCGGGCCGAGGCCGAACGGATCGACCCGCCTGCCGGGGTGCGCGTGCGCATGGCCGGACCCGGGCGCGGCCGACGGCGCGTGATGGTCGAGCCGGCCATCCCCCTCGTCGAGGGCCAATTGGAGCAGGGCGTGAGGGTGGGGGTCGCGCAGCCCGGCTCGTGCCGTGACCGGCATCATCAGCAGCAACCCCACCGCGGCCAGCGCGGCGATCCAGTTGGCGAGGTTGGCGAGGCGTGCCGACATGGGACTCCACCGGAGCGGGCGGGACACCCTGGGACAGGGCCATCCCCCGAAAAGCCTACCATGACGCATCGCGCGCGTCGCGCTCCGTCCGGTTGCGTCCGGAATCTGCGATGCTCCCCGCTGGCGCGGCCGGGGAACCCGCGCCGCGCCAGGATCGGAAAGGACGCTGGGGATGGGCCTGCTGGGAAACAACCGGAGTGAGCGGTCGTTCGGGGCACGGGTCTCGGAGCGGAGCCATCGCGGCCACGACCTGATCGTGATCGAGAACGAGATCATCCGGCTCGCGATCGACGCCACCCGCGGCGCGGATCTCGTCGAGTGGACGGTGAAGCCGCTCGATCTCGACCTCGCGTGGAAAGCGCCGACCGCGGGCGCGGCCCCCGGCGCCCTGTCGCCGGACCCGGTGGCCGCCTTCCTCGACGGCTACCCCGGCGGCTGGCAGACGATCTTCCCCAACGGCGGCGAGCCGTCGCGCGTCGACGGCGCGCCCTACGGCCAGCACGGCGAGGCCTACGCCCTGTCGTGGGACGCAGCGGTCGCGATCGACACCCCGGAGGTCGTCGAGGTGTCGTTCACCGTCCTGTTGCGGCGGGCCCCGTTCGCCATCGAGAAGCGGTTCCGCGTCGAGGCGGGCAATCCGGCGTTCTGGATCGCCGAGTCGGCGGTCAACCTCGCGCCGGTCGCCGCCCGCGCGATGTGGGGCCAGCACGTCACCTTCGGCCCTCCCTTCCTCGACGACAGCTGCGTGATCATGCTGCCGGAGGGCATCACCGTCACCCCGCACGAGGACGGCCTGCTGCCGCGACGCAGGCTGGCCCCAGGCGCGGGGCCCTTTGCATGGCCGTTTGCCCCCGGCCCGGATGGCCCGATCGACCTCACCGCCGCGCCGCCGGTCGGCTCCCCGAACGAGATGCTGTACCTCCACGGGTTCGGCCCGGAGGGGGCCTATGCCGTCGAGAACCGCACCCTCGGCATCCGGGCCACCATCCGCTGGGACGCCGAGGTGCAGCCGACCCTCTGGATGTGGCAGGAGTCCGGGGCGACCACCGGCTGGCCGTGGTACGGGCAGGCGCGGGTGATCGGCCTCGAGCCCTTCGCCGGCTGGCCGACCAGCGGGTTCGAGGCCGCCGCCGCCAACGGCAGCGTGCTGACCTTCGAGCCCGGCGAGCGCAAGACCGCGCGGCTGCTGGCGCAGGTGAGCATGCCGGGCCTCGAGCAGCAGCGCGACGCCGCGGGCGCCGCCAGCAACCAACCCGGCGCCGGGCAGGCCGCGGGCCAGCCGGCCGCCGGGGAATGACAGGGGCCGCGCACGCCGCACGCCCGCGGGGCGGGCCTCCCCGGAGAGGGGGCGCGCGGCATGGCCGGCGCACACCCTGACCGCGGTCCCGCCCCCGGCTCCGACCCGTGGTGGGTCGGCTTCGCGCCGGTGGTGTTCGTGCTGCTCTGGTCCGGCGGGTTCCCGGCGGGCAAGGTCGGCATCCAGTCCGCCGGGCCGATGACCTTCCTCGCGGTGCGGTATCTGCTGGTGATCGCGGTCATGCTGCCGCTGCTGGTGATCCTGCGGCCTCCCCTGCCGAAGGGCGCGGAGTGGCGGCGGCTGGCAGTCGTCGGGGCGCTGATCCAGGGGCTCTACTTCGGGTTCGGGTACTGGAGCCTGGCGCTGGGCATCTCCGCCGGGGTGGCGGCGCTGATCTCCTCGCTGCAGCCGATCGCCACGGCCCTGCTGGCGCCGCGGCTGGCCGGGGAGACCGTTTCGCGGCGGGCCTGGGCCGGGTTGGCGCTCGGCCTGGCCGGGGCGGCGGTCGTCATCGTCGCCAAGTCGGGCGTGGGCGGGGCGAGTCCCGCCGCGCTGGCCGCCGCCTTCGGCGCGCTCGGGATGATGACCGCCGGCACCTTCTACGAGAAGCGGCATGGGGTGTCGCAGCATCCGGTGCCGGCGAATCTGGTGCAGCACGGGGTGGCACTCGCCGGGTTGCTGCCCGTCGCGGTGTTTGCCGAGGGGTTCCGGATCGAGAGCAGGCCCTCGCTGTGGATGAGCCTGGCCTATCTCGTGATCGGCAACAGCGTGATCGCGGTCGGCCTGCTGCTGGCGATGGTGCGGCGCGGCCGGGTGTCGCGGGTGTCGGCGCTCTTCTTCCTCGTGCCGCCGCTGGCCGCGGTGATCGCCTGGGTCCTGCTCGGCGAGCGGATGCCTCCAGCGGCGTGGGCCGGATTCGCGCTCGCGGCGGCGGGCGTCGCGCTCGCCGCGGGGGGGCGGTTGCCGGGCCGCCGCCCGGCGCAGTCCCCGTGACGCGCGGCGGCGACCAGGTTGCCCCGGCCGCCGCCCGCCCGCCGAAGGCCCGCGGCGGCCGCGGGCCATCGGCCATGGGCTACGGGACGATCGTCACCCGCATGCCCATCGGCGCCCAGTCGTACATCCAGTGCGCCACCTCCAGCGGCAGGTTGACGCAGCCGTGGCTCATCGGGGTGCCGAAGTTGTTGTGCCAGTAGGCCCCGTGAAGGGCATGGCCCTGGTTGGTGAAATACATCACGTCGGGCACATTCGGCACGTTGTAGTACTCGCCGCCGAGCACGCCCTCCATCGTCTGCACCTCGTACTTGGTCAGCACGTAGAAGGTGCCCGCCGGGGTTCCGAAGCCGGCGCGTCCGGTGCTCACGTAGCCCTGCCACATCACCACGTCGCCCTGGTAGGCCCATGCGTACTGCTGCGACAGCGAGATGAGCACGTAGCGCTCGCCGTTCGCGGGCGGTTCGGCGCCGTTGACGTTGAAGCGCGGCGCGGCGGGCGGCGGGGTCCAGAGCGCCTCGTCGTAGGCAGGCAGGCTGCCCTGCGCGGCGGGCGCGAGGGAGACGCCCCAGCGGTTGGCCATCGTCTTGCCGATGGGCTGCAGGTAGGGCCACGCTCCGGGCTCCTGCACCACCCGCCCGCGCTCGAAGACCTGGTAGGTGACCCCGCCAACCCGGAACGGCTCGGAGACGGGATTGCCGAGGTAGTTCGCCTCGCCGGTCTGGGTCCAGAACGACAGCAGGTCGCCGGAGACGGTATGGCCGGTCTCCGGCACGTAGCGCGCGCCCGCCGGGGCATCCCCGGCCGCGACGGGCAGCCATGCCTGCGTCTCGACGGCGGCGGGCGAGGCGGCCGCTCCGGCGCCCGGCGCCCGGCGCAGCATGAACGGCTGACTGGCCGCGCCGAGCGGCGAAAACTGGATCGTCTTGCCGTTCGGATCGTTCGGGTGGTACTCGAAGCGCCCGTAGGAGAAGTACTGGACGGTGACGCCGTTTTCCTGCAGTTCCGGCGTCAGCGGGTAGCCCCAGGAGAGGTGGCCGCCCCACTGCCGCCACACATCGAGGAACCCGCCGCCGAGCGGCTGCGAGGTCTGTGTAACGTACACCTTGGAGGGCGGCGCCCAGTTCGGGTCCGGCTCGAGGTCCCCGGTCGACGGCGGCGGCATCGGGATCATCGCCGGCAGCTGCTCCACCGGCACGAACGGCTGCCCGGGCGCGCCCTCCGCGGCAACCTGCTCGGCCTCGGTGGCGTACCCGGTGCTGGCCTCGGGCGCGGCCTGCACGGACGGATCGAGCGACGGGTCCGCGGCGACCGCGGCCGGATCGGCGGCGATGCCCTCCTCGACCGCGACGCCCTCCTCGACGGCGACCACCTGATCGGGCAGCACCGCGCCGTCGGCGGGCGCGGCGGCCGGATCGACCCACGCCTCCTCGACCGGCGCCGCCGCCGGATCGACCCACGCATCGGCGGGCGCGGCGGCGGGGTCCACCCACGCCTCCTCGACCGGTGCGGCCGCCGGATCGACCCACGCCTCGCCCGTGGCCGGGTCGATCCAGGCCTCCTGCGGGGCCGTTCCCGCGGTGTCCTCGACGACCGCCACGGCGTCGTTCAGCAGGACGGGTCCTTCCTGCGCGAATGCCGCCATCGGCACGAACGCAGGCAGCAGGACCGCCGCCACCGCCGCGGCGCACGCGACGCGCCGCACGATCCCAAGGTCAGACCGAAACCCCGCCATGCCATCCCTCCGCTGGAGGTCCAACGCTCCGCCGCCGGCCCGGGCGCGCCCGGTTCCGGCCCCCATCGATGCTACGAACGCCGCGCCGCGCCGGTTTCGCCCGGCGGCAGGGATCGTGCGGCGGTGCGCGGGTTGCGGGGCCTCCAGCATACCGAAGCGGCGGCGGCCGCTCAACGGTTCCGGGCCCTGCCGGCGAGACCGGCGGCAAAACCGGGACCAACGGCGAACACCGCGTACGTTCGCCGTCCGATCACTCCAGCTCGAAGTCCAGACTGATGTCCATCGACCCCGCGGAGTGCGTCAGCGCGCCGACCGAGATCAGGTCCACCCCGGTCTCGGCGATGGCGCGCACCGTCTGCAGATTGACCCCGCCGGAGGCCTCGAGCACCGCCCGCCCGCCGGCGATCCGCACCGCCTCGGCCAGTTGCTCGACGGTCATGTTGTCGAGCAGCACGATGTCGGCGCCAGCGTCGAGGGCCTCGCGCAATTCGTCCAGCGTGGTCACCTCGACCTCGATCTTCAGGCCGTGCGGCGCCGCCTCGCGGGCCATCCGCACCGCCCGGGTGACCCGGTCCGCGCCGCCGACCGCGGCGAGGTGGTTATCCTTGATCAGCACGCCGTCCGACAGGCCGAACCGGTGGTTGGCGCCGCCACCGTGGCGGACGGCGGCTTTCTCCAGCCAGCGCATCCCGGGCGTGGTCTTGCGGGTGTCGGCCAGCCGGACGCCGGTTCCCGCGATGGCCTGCGTGAAGCGGCGGGTGGTGGTGGCCACCCCGGACAGCCGCTGCATGAAGTTGAGCGCCGTCCGCTCCCCGATCAGCACGCCGCGGGCCGGCCCCTCCACCTCGGCGATGACGGTTCCCGGCTCCACCCATCCGCCATCGGCCACCAGCGGCGTGTAGACCACGGCGGGATCGACCCGGCGGAACACCGCCCCGGCGACCTCCTGCCCGGAAACGACGCCCGGCGTCTTGGCGATCAGCCGCCCGCGCGCCATGCGGTCCGCGGAGATGGTCGCCATCGTCGTGACGTCGCCGCCGCCGATGTCCTCGGCCAGTGCGAGGTCGATCAGCCCGTCGTAGGGGCGCCAGCCAGCCTGCCCGGCCCCGCTCATCCGTCGCTCCTTTCCCCCGTCGCGCCAAGGCCGAGCCCCAGCAGATCGCCCGGCTCGGGGCACGGCTCGGACGGACCCGCGCCCGCCGCCTGCCCCGGCTTCGGCGCATGCCAGCCGAGCCGGTAGCCGACGGAGCCGTCGGGCTTGCGGCGCTTGCCCACAAGCTTGAACCCGAGGCCGCGATACCAGTCGAGGGCGCGCTCGCTGGTCTCCACGGTAAGCGGGCGGCGGCCGATGCGGGCCCCGGCATCGCGCACCGCCAGCCGCTCCAGCTGGAGCTCCGGATCAGCGTCCTGGTCCACCACGATCAGCAGCAGGTCGGTCGCCAACCCGTTCTTGCGCACCACGTAGAGGGCAAGCAGGTCGCCCGCCTCCGGCGCAACGTAGACGGAGGCAAGGTCGTCCTCCGCCATCGCCCGCAGGAAGGAGTGCGCCCCGGACAGCGCCGCGCCGGGCATGGCCGCGACGATCATCCGGGCCGCGGCGAGTTCGTCCTCCGGGCCGAACGGGCGATACCCGACGGCCGCGCCGGTCTCCGCGCCGCCCATCAGGAGTGAAGCAGCTTCTCGAAGGCGTCGCGGTCGTCGTAGGGCCCGACGATGGCGAGGCTCATCTTCTCCGGCCGGAGCATCTCGCGGGCCAGTTCCTGGACTTCCTCGACAGTGACGGCCTCGATCTTCTCCATCACCTGCTCGGGGGTCTTGATCTCCCCGTAGGTGATCTCCTGGCTGCCCAGCCAGGAGGCCACCGAGCGGCTGTCCTCCAGCCCCATCAGCAGGCGGCCCTTCCGCAGCTCCTTGGTCCGCCGCAGTTCGTCCGCCGGAACCGGCTCGTCGCGCAGTTTGCGGAGTTCCTCGATGGCGGCGGCGATGGTCTCCTCCACCCGCTCGAGGTCGGTGCCGGCGTAGATCACCCCCTGCCCGACGTCGGCATAGGGCCGGAAGTAGCCGTAGACGCTGTACACGAGCGCCCGCTTTTCGCGGATCTCCTGGAAGAGCCGGGAGCTCATGCCGGAGGACAGGATCGCCTCGATGGTGCCCTGCACGTACCGGCGCTCGGTCGAGTACGGCAGCGCGGGCCAGGAAAGGCAGAGGTGGGCCTGCTCGGTGTCCCGCTCGATGAGGTGGACACGCGGCGCGTCCTGCGTGTCGGCGGCGCGCTCCCAGTCGTCGCCGGCCTGCTCGGGGGCGAGATCGCCGAAGTGGCGCTCGGTGAGCTCCACCGCCTCGGCGTGGGTGAGATCGCCGCCGGAGGCGATGACCAGGCCCTCGGGCCGATAGTTGCGCTGCCAGAAGGAGGCCATCGCGGCGCGGTCGATGGCCTCGACCGTCTCCTCGCGGCCGGCGATGCTGCGGCCGACCGGGTGGTCGCCCCACACCACCTCGTCGATCACCTCGTGCACCAGTTCCTCGGGAGAATCCTGGATGGACCGGATCTCCTCGACGATGACCGAGCGCTCCTTGTCCAGTTCCGCCGGGTCGATCACGCTGTTGCGGAGAATGTCGGCCATCACCTCGAAGGCCATCCCGTAGTGGGTGCTGGGCACCTTGCACCAGTAGGACGTGCCCTCGCGCCCGGTGGCGGCGTTCAGCACGCCGCCGACGCCCTCGATCGCCTCCGAAATCTGCATCGGGTCGGGCCGCTTCTCGGTGCCCTTGAACAGCATGTGCTCAAGGAAGTGCGCCACCCCGGCGATGGGCGCGGGCTCGGACCGCGAGCCGATGTCGTAGGAAAATATCAGGCTGGCCGACTTCACGCCGGTCATCGGGCCGGTGACGACGCGGACGCCGTTCGGCAGGGTGGTCTTCTCGTAGGGGATCGACAACGCAGGCTCCCGTCATGTCCCGGCGGGATCGGCTCCCGCCGTTGCTCTCATGCGCGGGCATTGTAAAGCGCGGACCCGCCCCGGGGCCCCGCCGCGCCGTTGCCGCGCGTTTCGGCCATACTCCCGGCAGCGCCGCCGCACCCTCGCGAAAGGACCGCCGACATGGACCAGACCGTCGCCGAGATCGTCCGCGGGTTCAAGGACGTGCACCAGCACCTCCGGCAGGAGATCGCCGGTCTCGACGCCGCCGAACTGAACTGGAAGCCGGCCCCCGTCACCAACTCCATCGCCGCGCTGGTGGTTCACACCCTCGGCTCCGAGGCGGAGGTCTTCCGCATCTCCGCCGCCGTGCCCGCCCCGCGCGACCGCGACAGCGAGTTCCTCGCCGCCGCCGACTCCCCCGCCGCCCTGCTGCCCATGCTCGATGCCGCCGACGCCCTGCTCGACGCC
>JBJTKE010000375.1:0-9705 GCA_046096285.1 Chloroflexota bacterium | reverse complement strand
TGATGTCCAGGTCCGGGGTGGCGGCGATGATGTCGTTGAGCTTGACGATCCAGCCCGGCTCGGCGAGGGCGCCCAGCCACTGGCTGTCGGAGATGATGATGTTGTACTGGGCCGACTGCGACTGCAGCGACGTGGCCGCCTTCTGGAAGAGCGACTCGAACGGCGCCTCCTCGAAGGCGAAGTTGACGTCGTAGCCGTAGGTCTCCTTGGCATAGGGCTTGAACAGCTCGGTGGCCATGTCCACGCCGAGCAAGCTCGGCGGCCAGCCGGCGATGCCGAGGAGCGTCATGTCGATGGTCTTGCCCTTGAGCGGGCTGTCGCCCTGGGCGCTGGCCTTCGTGACGGTCCATTCGCCGGGACCGAAGTTGAGCGCCGACACCGACACACCTGCGGCGGCGGCCGCCTTCAGCAGGTTGCGCCGGCTGGTGCGGCTGCGAAACGCGTCTGAAGCCACGATTGACTCCTTTCGAAAGAACCTCGTCCCGGTGGACGCGCCACCGCGCCCACCCCTGCCGGCCGCGTCCATCGCGGCCGCCCAGGATCGAAACTGCCGCCGAACGGCGATCTCTGCGGGCTGCCCTTGCGAGGGTCTGCCAGCCGGGAGGACCGGTTTGCTGCGCTCGCTCCCATCGCCGCCAGCGAACCCGTTCGGTGGCCCTGACGGTAGCAAGCTGCACAAGCCGTGTCAAGCCATCAAGCCGCCAAATGCGGCGCATCCCGGTTGGGCGCGGCGGATTGCCCGCGGCCGGCCGGGAGCCCCCTGCCGCCCGCCGGTCAGCGGATCCCGAAAATCGCCCGGCCGATCCGCAGGTGGGTCGCGCCCTCGGCCACCGCGACGGCGTAGTCGTCGCTCATGCCCATCGACAGGATGTCGAGCGGGACGCCGGGGTGGGCGGTGCGGAGACGGTCGCGCAGGTCCCGGAGGCCGGCGAAGGTGGGCCGGGCGAGTTCGGGATCGGGGACGAGCGGGGCAATGGTCATCAGCCCGCGCAGGTCGAAGGCGGGGGAGGAGATGAGCCGGTCCGCGAGCGGGGGCGCTTCCTCCGGAGCGCAGCCGGAGTTCTGCGGCTCGCGCGCCACGTTGACCTGGAGCAGCACCGGCACGGGGCGGCCGAGCCGGGCCGCCTCCTTCTCGAGCGCGTCGATCAGCGAGGTCCGGTCCACCGACTCGATCAGGTCGAACAGGGCGGCGGCGGGCCGCGCCTTGTTGCTCTGCAGTTGCCCGATGAGGTGAAGCACGGCATCGCCCGGCAGGGGCGGAGCGGCGAGTTTGGCCTCGGCCTCCTGGACGCGGTTCTCCCCGAAGTGACGCATCCCGAGGGCGTAGGCGGCATCGACCGCCTCGCGTGGGAAGGTCTTGCAGACGGCGACGATGGTCACGTCGCCGGGATCCCGCCCGGCCCGGATGGCGGCCTCCGCCACCTGCTCGCAGACCCGTTCGATGCGCGCTTCCAGCGTCGATTCGCTCATTGCCGTCCGTCCTTTGCGCCGTGAGGACGCCGCCCGCGCGGCGGTTTCAGCCCGAGATCGCGATCACCGCGGCGAAACGTCCGGTGGTCGCGCCCTGTCCCCGGTGCGTGAACCAGCGGCCAGCCTCGCAGCGGGTGCAGATGCCCGCAAGGTCGATGTGCTCCTCTCGCAGACCGGCGCGGCGAAGCAGCAGGGTGTTGGCCGCCTGCAGGTCGAGGTGGTCGCGGGCGGTCCCGGCGGCGATGGCGGCGGACGCATCCGCTCCGGCGGTCTCCCGCCAGGCGGCGATGACCTCCTCGCCGACCTCGTAACAGCAGGGGCCGATGGCGGGACCGATGTAGGCCAGCAGCGACTCCGGCCGCGTCCCGTAGGCCTCGCCCATCGCGCGGACGGCGGCTCCAGCCACATCGGCGACGGTGCCGCGCCAGCCTGCGTGGACCGCCGCGACGGCGCGGGCGGCGTTCCGGCCGGGATCGACGAGGAGCAGGGGCAGGCAGTCGGCATGCAGGGAAAAGAGGACCGGGCCGGATTCCCCCGTCATCATCGCGTCGCCGAGCCCGAGTTTGCCGGAGCCGGGCCGGGCCCCGATGCCGGCGTCGCGCGCGCGGGCCTCGAGCACCACATTGCCATGCACCTGCCCGGGCGTCACGAGGCGCTCGGGGTCGACGCCGATGAAGTCCGACCAGGCCTGCCGGTTGCGCCAGGCGTCCTGCTGGTCACGAGGGGGGCTGTAGCCGACATTGCCGTCAGCTGTGCCGAGTCCGGGAACGCGGGACGTGAATCCATGCACGGTGCCCGCCGCCCCGGAGAGCAGGCCGCTGCGGAGGACGGGGAGTCCGGTCATGGCGCGGTGACCTCGCGGGCCGCGTCGAGGATGATCGAGTCGATGACCTGCTCGACCGGGGCGTGGTCGTCGGTGAACACCACGCCGCCATCGGGCTGCAGGCGGGGGTTGCCGTCGGCCGTGATCCAGCCCGCGACCTCGCGGATCGGCGAATCGGCGGGGAACCGGGCCGCGCCAGCGGCGATGTTGTCCAGCGACGACGGCGCATTGGTGCCGATCACCATGGTGTTCATGTACCTGCCGACGTCGATCACGTAAACATGGTCGAAGACGGCGCGCATGGTGGAGGCAATGGTGTCCACGAGTCGGAAGTCGGTGACGGTGCGGCCGACATTGACCACGGCGACCCCGTCCGGAGTGAGGCGGTCGCGGACCTCCGCGAAAAACTCCCGGGTAGTCAACTGGAAGGGGATGTAGGGCTGCCGGTAGGCATCCACCCCGATCAGGCCGTAGCGCTCGTCGCTGGTGCGCAGCAGGTAGCGGCCGTCGCCGACAAGGACGGCGACGTTGGCGAGATCGTCGAGCCCGAAGTACTCGCGGCCGATCTCGGCGACCTCGGGATCGATCTCGATGCCATCGATGGGGATCGGGCCCCAGGCGGCGCTGATCTGGCGCGCTGCGGTGCCGCCCGCGAGACCAACGAACATGGTCCGGTCGAGCGTTCCGGGACCCGCTCCGTCGACCACGAGCGGGGCGGCCATGAAGTAGTCCCACGGTCCGCCGGTGAGCAGGCTGGCCGGGTCCGGGTCATAGACGGAGTGGACGGCGTGGCCGTCGTTCAGGATGAGCAGGTTGCGGCCATCCTGGCGCACGACCTGGATGTAGTTGTAGCTGGACTCCCGCTCGTGCAGGAGTTCGCCGCGGTCGGGGGGGCGGATGCCTCCGGCCCCTGCGGCGGCGGCGGCGAAGGGCAGCAACGCGGCGCCCGCGGCGGCGAGCAGGGCGGGCGCCGCGGCGCGGCTGGCGGCGAGTCCGATGATCGAGGGAATCAGCAGGGCGAGGGCGAGCACGAGGAAGGTGCGGGCGGTGCCGAGGCGGGGGATGAGCAGCAGGACCGGCAGGAAACTGCCGGCGATGGAGCCGACGGTGGAGAGGGCGTAGATCGAACCGGCGGTGTTGCCGGCGGAGGACACGCTGTCGAGTTCGAGCCGGATGGCGTAGGGCGTGACGAAGCCCAGCAGCGTAACCGGGAAGGCGAGCAGCAGGAGCACGGCCACCAGCGAGCCGTAGAAGGCGCCGACGTCGTAGCGGGCGAAGGCGTCGAGCGAGAGGGAGAGGATCGGCCGAGCGATCAGGGGGATCAGGCCGATGGCGACGGCGGCCGCTACGCCGACCGCAGGCCCACCGAGCCAGTAGCCGAGGGAGAGGAAGGCGAGGGTGATGCCGATGATGGTGGCCCAGATGAAGGTGGAACTCCCAAAGTAGGGGGCGATCAGGCGGCTGCAGGCGAGTTCCGCGCCGAGGCTGCTGAAGCCGCCGGCGAAGACCACGAGGCGCACCAGCGGCGAAACCGGAGCGGCGCGGCGCGCGTTCTGGGGTTCGGCGGGGAGCGGGAGCGCTGGCTCCCTGGCGTCGGCGGGTGAGGCGGTCATGCGGCGCTTGCGGTCCCTGTCGAAGATCGCGGGAGTTCGGAACGCGGAGGAGTATAGACCGGGGCGGCCGGGCAATGGCGAACGAAGTTACGCAGGCGTGACCGGAACCATCCGTCCGACATGCACGTACAGGGCGTTCGCCTTGACAAACTGGCCAATCCGTGTAGTCTAGTGAAGGCCGCAGACCCCGCAACGACCGGCGGCGCGCATCGCGTCCGCCGGAGAGCGCCCCGCAGGTGCAGGGCGACAAACGCCTGAATGGGAAGGAGCACATCGAACATGGCGATCATTGGTGAAACCCGGAGGCTGGTGGCGGGTCTTGCGGCTGCTGGCCTGCTGACGGTCGCGATCGCCGGCGCCGCCAGTGCGCAGGCGGAGACCTCGGGCGTCGGCAACGGCGGCAACTCCAACGCCAACAGCGACGGTGGCAGCATCGACCTCGGGCCGATCGGCACCGGCAGCAACGAGGGCGTGGATGTCGGCGCCGCGGTCGAGACGGCGATGGGCGTCGATCACGACGATCTCGCCGCGAGCATCATCGCGCAGATCATGGGCAGCTAGCCGCGCCCACTCCTGACCTCAGGAATCGGAACCGCCGTCCGGCCCATCACCGGACGGCGGTTTTCGTTGGTGTCGCGCAGCGGGCGGCCGACCGATCAGGCGAGTCCGCGCTCGGCGGCGATCTCGCGAATGGCGCGGCCGGCGACGGCGACGGTCTCCTCGGCGTCGGCGCGGGAGGCGATCAGCGGCGGCGCCAGTTCGAAGGAGGTGCCGATCGGGCTGGAAAGCACCCCGTAATCGCGCATCCGGCGCACGATGGCGGGGATGGTGTCGTCGTCGAACGCCTCCCTGGCGGCCGGGTCGCGGGTGAAGTCGCCCGCCAGCCACATGCCGATGCCGCGCACGTCGCCGACGATCGGGCACCCGGCGAGTTCCTGGCGCAACCCGTCGAGCAGGTAGGCGCCGGTCTCCGCGCCGCGGCGGATCAGGCCGTCGCGCTCGACAATGCCGATGGCGGTGAGGGCGGCGGCGGCGGCGGCGGCGTGGCCGCTGAAGGTGTGGACGTGGCGGAACGCCGGCAGACGGTCCACGAGTTCGCCGCGGGTGATGACGCCGCCCATCGGCACGTAGCCGCCGGTGAGGGCCTTGGCCATGGTCATGATGTCGGGCTGCACGCCCCAGTGCTCGCTGGCGAACCACTTCCCGGTGCGGCCGTACCCGGTGATCACCTCGTCGATGATGAGCAGCACGCCGTAGCGGTCGCAGACCTCGCGCACCCGGGCGAAATAGTCGTCCGGCGGAATCTGCACGCCGTGGGCCTGCATCACGGGCTCGGCGATGAAGGCGGCGACGTAGTCCGGCCCCTGGTGCTGGATTTCGCGCTCCAGCCAGGTCACGCAGAGGTCGTTGTAGGCGGCCTGCTCCATGCCGAAGGGGTTGCGGTAGCACATCGGGCCGGGAACCATCGAGTGGCCCGGCACGCCCGGCTCGGAGATGTGGCGGATGCCGAGCCAGTCGGTGGCGGACATCGCGCCCATGGTGGCGCCGTGGTAGGCGTTCCAGCGGGAGATGATCTTGCTGGCGCGCGGCTTGCCGCTGACCTGCTGGACGTGCTTCGCCAGCTTGAATGCGGTTTCCACCGACTCGGAGCCGTCGTTGACGAAGAGCGCGCGGTCCAGCCCCGCGGGCGCCAGCGAGGCGACCTTCTCGGCGAGGCGGATGGTCGTGGGCGCGAGGTTCGAGGCGGTGCCGATGTAGTGGAGGGTGGCGAGTTGCTCGCGCACGGCATCGGCGATCTCGACGTTGCCGTAGCCGAGGGAGTTGGCGCGGGTATGGGAGCTCATCATGTCGAGATAGGTGCGGCCGTGGACGTCGGTCAGCCGCACGCCCTCGCCGCGGACGTAGATGGCGGGGCCATGCTCGCGGGTCTCGGCGACCGGCAGCAGCGGCATGATGCAATGCTGGAAGGCGGTGTCGACCAGAGCGAACGGATCGTCGAGGAGAGTAACGGGGGTCGGCGTGGTCGCGGTCATGGCGCTCCTCCGCGCGGGCTACAGTCTCGGCACGACAAGCCGATCATGCCGGTCGCGGCGGGGCGCGTCAAGATGGGAGCGCGGTCCGGCGCGGCTTTGGTTCCGCCCGGCCGATGAGCGGCGGCGGACCCGAGGGGCCGCCGCCGATCGACATCCCGGTTTGGGCGATGATGGTCAGGAGGCCTGCATTGCCGGTGCGGTCCACTCGCCGCTGATGACGGACGGCTTCGGCAGGTAGTTGCGGAGGACGCAGAAGAACGGCCCCGCGGGAACCGGCAGCCAATTGGCCTCCTTGTCCGCGCCCGGCGACTGAGGCTGGATGTAGAGGGTCAGGCTGCCGTCGGGTCCGAGTTCTAGCTTGCCGGAGTCGAGCATCGGGGAATTGATGAGGTAGCGGTTCAGCGGGTTGGCGAACAGCAGTTGCGACGGGAGGGCGTAGGCCGTCACCGACCAGAAGGCATCGACCTGCGGAAGATGGCCTTTCTCGAACCGAAGGGTGTAGGCGTGCTTGCCGCCGTCCAGCGGCTGATTGCTGGCATCCACCTTGTAGGGGATGTAGTAGGCCTCCTCCCGGGCGTTGCCGTAGATGCCGAGGCGGTCGCCGGCAGCGCGGTCGAGATAGCGGCCGCGAAGAAACTCGCGGGAGCCGAACAGGTCGCCGGAGCCCGCGACCGCGCCGACCTCGATATCGATCAGCGTGTTGGCGGTGGCGATGCCGGCGAGCAGGGCGGCTTGCGTCTCCGCGGGGAGCTTGCCTGCGTCAAAGGGCTTCCCCGGTTCCACGCCGATCCGGGCGATGAGGTCGCGGGTTTCCCTGTCCTCGGGCAGCAGCGGGCAGAACTGGAGGAGAAAGGCGAGAAGCCCGAAGAAGCCGAGGCCGTTTGCGGTGGCCGGGTCGTAGGGCATCCAGTCGACGGCTGGCGCGGGCGGCGGCGGCGCGACGCCGAGGTAGTCGCTCAACGGCATGGCCTTGTAGCCAGCCTGCACCTTCAGGACGTTCGGCAGATCGTCCGGCCCGAACAACTGGGTGCGCGCGCAGGTGAGACCCAATTCGGTCGGGAATCTGAGGACCTGATCGATCCCTTCCGGCGTTTCGCCGCTCCAGGACGGCCCGGCGAACAGATAGGCGCCCCCGCCATTCCCGGTGGTCCGGGAGCCAAGGTATGGGAGCAGGTAGGTGTAGAGGTCGAAGGTCTGCCACGAGTAGTAGCGGCCCTCGTCGACCGGGGCGATCCGGAGCACCATCGGCTCGGCCCGCAGGTCGAGGGTGACGAACGAATACGGGGTGTCCGAGTTGGGCGTCACAACGGTGACGTCGTCAGGCGTGTACACCCGCCCGGTGTTGTAGAGGACGTTGAACGGGGCCTTGAACTGCGGGTTGCCTTCAGCGATTGCATAGGCGTGGAGCGTCTTGTAGTTCTCGACCAGGGGGAAACCGTAGACGTAGGCGACCGTGGCGATTTCCTGGATTTCCGCGGCGGACAACGCTGGCATCGTGCCTCCTCCTGCTTGCCGTCGATGGAACCCGCGGCGCCGCGATGACCTGCGCCATCGGTTGCGGGCGCGTTCGACTCCGGCGCCTGAACGTCCACGGGCGCCGGATGCTGCCCGTTGCGTGACGGGTGAGCCATTGCCGGCGGCGCAAGAAATCGGCGACCCGGAGGCTTGCGCGGCTGATTTCCGGGGAATCCCGCCGCCATCGGCGACCGGTGGCGCCGGAAGCGCCCGTCTGCGGGCAGGGATCAGGCGCAATGCCCGTGCCAGCGCGATGCGACCCGATTCCCGCGACCGCCCTGCCCGGCGTGCCGCCCGCGCCGTATGATGGTCCCGAGAACGGCACCGGGCCGGGAAGGAGGATCGCGTGGCCCCGATTCGCGTCGGCATCCAGATCCAGCAGCAGCACGCGACATATCGCCAGATTCGCGCGGCATGGCAGGCCGTGGATCGCACCCGCGCGGACACGCTCTGGAACTGGGATCACTTCTTCCCGCTCTCCGGCGACCTCGACGGACCGCACCTCGACAACTGGACCGCGCTTGGCGCGATGGCCGAGGTGACGGAGCGGGTGGAGTTCGGCTGCCTCGTGGCGGCCAACAGTTACCGCAACCCGAACCTGCTGGCCGACATGGCCCGCACGCTCGACCGGATGTCGGACGGGCGCTTCATCCTCGGCATCGGCAGCGGCTGGAACGAGCGCGATTACACCGAATACGGCTACGAGTTCGGCACCGCGGCCTCCCGCCTCAAGGACCTCGACCGCGACATGCCGGTGATCGTGGGACGGCTCGGAAAGCTGAACCCGAAGCCGATCCGGGACCCGCTGCCGATCCTCATCGGCGGCGGCGGCGAGAAGGTCACCCTGCGGATCGTGGCCCAGTACGCGACGATCTGGAACGGGCAGGGCGAGCCGCACGAACTGGCCCACAAGAACCGGGTGCTGGACGATTGGTGCGCGAAAGTCGGCCGGGACCCGCGAGAGATCGAGCGCTCGGCGCAGATCTTCGGCGATCAACTCGACCGCGCGGATGAATACCTCGCCGCGGGGATCACCCACCTGATCTGCGACGCCTGCGGGCCGGACTACGACCTGGCCCCGCTGAAGAAGCTGATCGACTGGCGCGACCGGGCGCAGGACCGGCGCGGCTGATCGCGCGCACGCCGCGCACGGGGAGGACCACCATGCTTTACCTTCCGGCCCATTTCGAGCAGGCGGACGAGGCGCTCATGCACCGGTTGCTGGCCGACTTCCCGCTGGGGCTGCTGGTCACCCTCGGCGGCGGCGGGCTGTCGGCGAACCACATCCCGTTCGTGTTCGAGCCGGGAGCCGGGGAGCAGGGGCGGCTGATCGGCCATGTGGCCCGCAACAACGACGTCTGGCGCGACCACGACCCGGCCACCGAGGCCCTGGTGGTGTTCCAGTCGGCGAACGCCTACATCTCGCCCAACTGGTACCCGTCGAAAGCGGAGACGCACAAGGCGGTCCCGACCTGGAACTATGCGGTCGTGCACGTCTACGGCCCGCTGATCGTGCGCGACGACGAGAAGTGGGTGCGCGGGCAGGCGGGGAAACTGGTCAAAATCCACGAGGCGGCGCAGCCCGTGCCGTGGAAAATGGCCGACGCCCCGCGCGAGTACACCGAGATGATGCTCTCCAACATCGTCGGCATCGAGATTCCGGTAACCCGGATGATCGGGAAGTGGAAGGCCAACCAGAACCGGGATCCCGCCGACCGCGAGAGCGTGGCCGCCAACCTCGCGGCCACGGGATCGCCGGAGAACGCGGCCATGGCCGCGGTGATGGCCGAGGTGATCGGCCGCCCCTGACGGCCGCTGGCTACCAGTCGGCCGCGCCCTCGGCGATGGCGGCGGCCTCCCGGAACGGCGCCTCCTCGCGGCGGATCAGGTCCGGATTGACGCCTGCGCGGTCGGCCAGCGCCAGGGTCAGCCGCTGCAGGGCTGCTGCGCCGCCGAGCAGGGCGGGCAGGGCAGGCAGCGGCGTCTCCGGGGCGGGCGGAAGCGCGAGAATGCCCATCGGAGCCGCGAACCCCGCGTCCTGCGCGCGCTCGGCGGACAGGATGGCGGCAGGAGGCAGGCCCGCGCGCGCCGCGGCTTTGGCCGCCAGCGCGAGGCGGGCATCCCGCCGCGGGCCGAGGGGATCGAGGGCCAGCAGCACGAGCCGGGACGCCGGGGCGCGGATCGCGCTCGTCACCGGCAACGCGGCGGCCTCGGCGGCAAGTTCGGTGGCGCGGGTGCCTCCGTCGTGGGT
>JBJTKE010000374.1:0-3697 GCA_046096285.1 Chloroflexota bacterium | reverse complement strand
GGCCCGGCGGGGTCGGAAAGACGCGCCTCGCGCTCCAGGCCGCGGCCGACGCCCTTGAATCGTTCCCGGGCGGGGCGTTCCTGGTGCGACTCGGCGAGGTCGTCGATCCGTCGCTCGTGCTTCCAGCGATCGCCTCCACGCTCGGCGTGCGCGAGGGCGGCGGCCTCGATCTGCCCGCAAGCCTTGCTGCCTATCTCGGCGACCGTCGCTTCCTGCTCGTGCTGGACAACTTCGAGCAACTCACCTCCGCTGCCGCCGATATCGGGCGTCTCCTGGAGCAGTGCAGGCATCTCCGCATCCTGATCTCAAGTCGGGCGCCGGTCCACCTCCCCGGGGAGCGATGGCTCGAGGTGGGACCCAGGGCCCACCCAGCCCCACGCTGGGAACCCGCCGACGTCTCCGCTTCGCCCGCCGCAGTCCTTTTCGCCCGGCGGGCCGCCGCCGCCGCCGGCTCGGTCGCCATTGACAGGTCCAACGCCGCCGACGTCGCCCTCATCGTGCAACGACTCGACGGACTGCCTCTGGCGATCGAACTGGCCGCGGCGCGGCTCCGTTTCCAGACTCCCGGCGAACTGCTCTCCGACCTCTATCGCCGGTTGGACCTTGACGCCGCGGGGGTCCGCGCCGGACTCCGCCACAAGTCAACACACGCAGCGACCATCGCCTGGAGCTACGACCGGCTGACGCCACGCCAGCAGGAGATCCTGCAGAGGCTCTCACTTTTCACCGGTGGCTGCACCCCGGATGCCATGCGCCTGGTGATTCCGGCGCCCGGGGATCCGGCGGATGATCTCGACGCCGAGATCCTCCAGTTGGCCGACGAAAGCCTTCTGCGGCGTGATGGATCCGGCGGCGAACGCCGCTGGTCGATGCTCCGGACGATCAACCGGTTCGCCGCCGAGCGCTTCCGCGAGTCGGCGGGCCGTGATGAGACAGCAGCCCGGTATCTCAGATGGGCCATGGACCTGGCGGAGACGCAAAATGCCCGGATTGCCGGCCCCGATCAGGCAGCGGCGCTTGCCGCGCTCGAGCGGGAGCACGACAACTTCATCTCGGCGCTCGCGTTGCTGCGAGAATCGGGCGACGGGCAGGCACTCGCTTCGCTTGTCCTCGCCCTGCATCGATTCTGGCGGGTTCGCGGCCACCTGACCGAGGGCCGCCGCTGGTTGCGGGCGACGCTCGACCTCACCGACGCTCCATTGCCAGACCGCATGCGGGCCTGCCTTGCCGACGGGCAGTTCGCCCTGCAACAAGGCGATTACCGCGGAGCGAGGTTGCTCTTCGACGAGGGGCTTGCCATCGCCCGGTCGAGTGGAGACGAAGGACGGGAGGCCGCGTTCCTGGTCAACCTGGGCGCTCTGGCGCTCACCGTGGGCGAATTGACAGAGGCGGATCAGCGATTTTCCTCGGCGCTTTCGATCGCCGAACGGCTGGGGGACACTCCCCGCCGCCTCGACGCCCTCGCCAATCTCGGCGCTCTCGCCCACTACCGCGGGGACGTCGCGTCGGCCGCGGCGCGGTATGCCGAATGCCTGCGGCTGCGGGAAGATCTTGGCGACATCCGGGGCGCGGCGGAGATGGCGATCAATCTGCTGTTGCTGCTGGCGCCAATTCCCGCTCACCGCGACCGGGCGCGTGCACTTGGCGAGCAAGCTCTCGCGCGGATGGAGAGCGTCGGCGACCGCCCGGGCATGGGCGTTGCCCTCACCGGTCTCGGGTGGCTCCTCGACGCTGCGGGCGATCCCGGCGGCGCCCGGAACCGCCATCTGCAAGCGCTTGCACTCTTCGAAGAGGTGGGAGACCCCGCCAACATCGCTCGCGCGATGGGCAACGCGGGGTTGGCCGAGGTTTCAATCGGCGAAGTCGAATCCGGCATGCGGCGGCTTCAGGCAGCCCTGCGCCACTGGGCCGATCTCCAGGAACCTCCCGGGATCGCCGCCAGCCTCGACGGACTCGCCTGGGCGGTGCGGTCGATGAATCCAGCCGCGGCGGCTCGCTGGGCCCGGGCCGCGCACCAGATTCGGAAACGGCATGACCTGCCGATGCTGGCGGAGTTCGCACCGCGGTTCGGGGAGATCGCCGAGACGCTGGCCATCCACGGCATCGAGCTCGATGAGGCGTTGGGCGCCGGCCCGGATATCGACGAGCGCGCCACCATCCTCGAGGCCCTCGGGGACCTCGCGGACCGGCCAGTCGAGCGCATGACCGATCTGCTTGCTGGGCTTGACGACGACCTCGGGCTCCCAGGCGCCTTGCACGACCGCTGACCGTGGGCGCAAGCATCCCCTGCCTTGCGACCGATCTGCGGGCCGGGATCGCTCCGCTCCTGACCTGGCCGGCCCCCTGTCGCCCGTTTGCCGATGTCCGCGCCGCACGGCACGCCATCCGGTTCGTGGTGTGGACCGGGGCGCCGTGTCGCGGCATTGCCGCACCCGCACCCCCGGTGGCCAGGTTTGCCGCCCACCTCGCAACGTTCACGCGGACACAGGGGAGGCCTACTCACGCTGCCGTCAGGCGCCGCGTGGCCGGTGGATCGGCGACCGCGTCGCGCGGGTCGGCATCGACCCCGCGGATCGACGGGGTCCGCTCTGCGGGGTGGTGGAGCCGAGTCTTGCTCTGCTCAAGCGCCTGCGGCCCGGGGGATCCGCGACGCACGCCCGAGCGAGATCTGGCAAGCCCTCATCGTGCTGGGGAGGAGCCTCGTCTGTCAGCATCGTCGCACCGTATTGGGCCTGGTGCGAAACGCGCTCCTGATGACCGTTCCGGGGGCTTCAGCCGCAACCTCGTCATCCCGCCACTCGCAGCGACTCCACCACCCGCTCGAAGTACGCCCCCGGGCAGTGCCCCCGCTCCACCGAATCCACGTCGCCGTGCCGGTAGATGTCGTCGATCGTCAGCCCGTGCCGCGTCATCCACGCCTGGCACATCCACGCGATCGACCGCTTGAGGGCACCGCCAAGATCAACCCGGGCGCGGCGATCAAGGGGTCGACCAAGCTCATGCAGGGTAGGGCCATCCGATGGCTGTGATCGGCTTGACCGGGCTCGTGGCCCCATCTTCTACCCTACCGAGGCCTGATTGAACGTAAGGTCATCAGCTTGAAGCCTCATTTGTCCAGTCAGACCGAAGCTTTCTGGAGCTTCGCTGGAGTCGAAGCAAGCCGTCTCGTCTGGGACGAAATCCACCGGGCGGACCATCCGCTGAGAGGACCGTTCCAGTAGTGAGAGCTGCAGCGCTCTTTCGGTCGTGACACGACCGTGATCGCAGGCCCGGTGAACTGCACGGTCAGGCCGCGGTCATGCCGACGAACTGCAGGGCGCCCGGCAGCATCACCAGTTCCGGGATGTAGGCCCGCGGCGGCAACGAGGCGAGAAAGACGCAGGCGGCGGCGATGTCCTCCGGCAGCAACGCCCGGTCAAGGGTCTCCCGCGTTGGCGGGTTCGGGCGGTGCATCGGGAACGGCGTATCGACCAGCCCCGGCAGGATCGCGGTGGCCCGGATGCCGTTCAGCCGCTCCTCGGCCATCGCCGACTGGCACAGCCCGATGATCCCCGCCTTCGCCGCCTGGTAGGCCGCGCCCGACTGATCGCCCCACCGCCCGGAGCACGACGAGACCTGCACGATCAACCCGCCGCCGCCTGCGTCTTTCTCGCCTCGTTGCCGCCGCGGGCCTACATCCCGGTCGGGGTGAGGCTGC